>NZ_JBWPXC010000007.1:0-62063 GCF_056590915.1 Limosilactobacillus sp. C0001E2
TTGCTTTGATCTTCCGATCAAAGACCCTACACATTTGATTCGTCGAAACTTTATTCAGTTTTCAAAGGTCTACCATGCTGACTGATAACTCAGAAAGCATTTGTTATATTACAACGTTATCAAGAATTTGTCAACAACTTTTTTGAAGAAGTCAATTAAAACTGACAACTTTTAAAATATATCATATTGATATCTCATCGTCAACATCAAATTTGATATATTTTTCGTTGAAACAACAAGCTGTCGTAACAACGCTTATATACTATAAAGAACCAAGCATTAAAAGTCAACACTCTTTTCTTGATAGCCAAACTACAAATCTGCAATACCACGAACTTTATGCAAAATGCATCATATATTATCCATAAATTGTGAACTTTTTCAGCTCATACTACTTAATCATTCCTCTTTTCAAACTAAATACCTAACAATAAAAAAATAAAGAAAAGTCAAAAAATGACTTTTCTTTATTTTAGTTATTCGTCTTTGGCCGCATCGTTGGGAAAAGTAAAACATCCCGGATAGACTTGGCATCCGTCATCAACATTACTAACCGATCAATTCCAACACCGAGTCCCCCTGTTGGTGGCATCCCATATTCGAGCGCTTCTACAAAGTCTTCATCAATTGGTTGGTATTCATCATTACCTTCAGCATGTTCCTTTGCTTCCGCTTCAAAACGCTGCAGCTGATCAATTGGATCATTTAATTCTGTAAAGGCATTTGCGTATTCATTCCCTAAAATGTACAGCTCAAACCGATCCGTAAATCGTGGATCTTCACGGTTCAAATGTGCTAATGGTGAAATTTCCTTTGGATGGCCATAGATAAAGATCGGTTGTTCTAGCTGATCCTGCACCTTATCTTCAAAGAAGGCGTTGATAATATGACCAACTTTCCACCAATCTTCATACTGAACTCCATTTTCATCAGCCAGTTTACGAGCTTCTTCAACAGTCATTTCAGGCCAGAAGTCTACCCCAGTGAACTTCTTAATGGCATCGACCATGTGCATCCGCTCAAATGGTTTGCTGAAATCAAGTTCTGTCCCTTGATAATTAACCTTAAGATCATCACTAACTACTTTGGCAGCGGTCTTAAAGATTCCTTCGGTTTCCTGCATAACATCATTAAAATCGAAGTAAGCAGCATAGGTTTCCATCGTGTCAAATTCTGGATTATGGTGCGGATCCATTCCTTCATTTCGGAAAATCCGGCCGAGTTCGTAAACCCGTTCCATGCCACCAACAATCAAACGCTTTAGGCGTAATTCAGTAGCAATTCGCATATACATATCAATGTCAAGGGCATTATGGTGCGTAATAAACGGCCGTGCCTCGGCACCTGATGCCACGTTTTCCAAAATTGGTGTTTCAACTTCCGTAAAATCGTTACTATCCATATAGTTCCGGATTGCCTTAATGATCTTAGTCCGGGTCTGGAAGCGTTCAAAGCTGTCACGGTTGGTAATTAAATCCAAGTACCGCTGACGATATACTAATTCAGGGTCTTGCAAACCATGGTACTTATCTGGGAGCGGACGCAGAGCCTTCGTCAAGAAAGTCATTTTACGTGCACGAATCGTTAATTCACCCATCCGGGTCTTAATTACATCACCAGTGATTCCCCAGAAGTCACCAATATCTGAATCTTTAAACAGCTGATACGTTTCTTCACCAACAACATCTTGACGAACATAAAATTGAATCTTGCCGCCACGATCTAGCAAGTCAGCAAAACTAGCCTTCCCACTACCCCGCTTGGCAATCATTCGACCAGCAATTGTCACTTCGTTTTGTTGTTGAGCTAATAATTCTTCACTATCATTACCGTACTTTGCCCGAATTTCTGTTGAAATATCGTGATCCGGTGCAAAACGGTGCCCAAATGGGTCAATCCCTTGCTCACGCAATGCGTCCATCTTTTGCCGACGGACAAGCATTTGATCATTTAACTTTTCTTCCTTTGCCATCAATAATCCTCCTCTTACTGTGTGGTTTGCTTCTTAGCAAGTCGTTCTTCGTATTGATCCAAAAAACGGTCAAAAATTTCATCGGCCTCGGCCTGTTTAGTCGCCGACATTAACGCAACCTTAGTCCGTGCAGACCGTGGAATTCCTTTGAGATAGTAGGCCGCCTGACCGCGAAATTCACGGATTCCAACATACTCACCCTTTAAATTGCAAAGCGCTGCTAAGTGTTCCTTAGCGGTCTGGATCTTTTGTTGAGGAGTCGCTTCTGGTAGTAACTCCCCAGTTTCCAAATAATGTTCTGTCCGGGTCAACATCCATGGGTTACCCATTGCTGCCCGACCAATCATCACAGCATCAGCACCCACTTCATCTAACATCCGTTTGGCGTCTTCTGGAGTTTTGACATCCCCATTACCCATAAACGGAATTGTTAATTGTCCGGCCACTTCTTTTAGGATATCCCAATCAGCATGTCCTGTATACATTTGTTTTCTGGTTCGACCATGCATTGCGATTGCCGAAGCACCTGCTCGTTCTGCTGCCAGTGCATTCTCAACCGCAAAAATGTGTTTATCATCCCAGCCAGTCCGCATTTTAACGGTCACCGGTTTTTGAACAGCATCCACGACATAAGAAACCATCTCGTACACCTTGTTGGGATCAAGTAACCACCGTGCTCCAGCATCAGTATTCACAACTTTATTGACCGGGCACCCCATATTGATATCAATCACATCGGCAGCCGTGTGTTGATCAATAAACTTAGCCCCTTCAACTAAAGTCTCCTTGGTGCCACCAAAAATCTGGATTCCCATCGGATGTTCATGCGGATCCACTGTCGTCATCGACAAGGTCTTTTTATTATGATACATAATCCCGCGATCAGAAATCATCTCGCAAACTACGTAACCAGCACCAAATTTTTTACAAATTACCCGAAAGGCCTTATTTGTGACCCCCGCCATCGGTGCCACAACGACTTGATTGGGAATTTTAACGTCCCCAATGTGCCATTCCATGAGCTTTCCTCCTTCTCTACAAAAATCACAATCACTATTGTATCACAGCAATGCAAACTATTTTTGTGCAGCAATCATTGCCTTTAATTCATCTTCTGTAAATTCATACTTTTTGCCACAGAATTGGCAGACCGCTTGCGCGCCATGATCCTTCGTAATCATCTCTTGTAAATCGGCCTTTTTCACACTGGCCAAGGCCTTAGCAAAACGTTCCTTTGAGCAATTACATTGGTACTTCACCGGTATTTTATCTAAAATCTTTAATTCCTTCCCAGCAAAGATACGCTTTAAAATATCTTCCGGTGTATCACCATCCCGAAGCATTTCTGACACAAGTGGTAAGTCTTTGATTGATTTTTCCAATTCTTCAATCTGTTCATCTTTCGCTCCCGGCAATACTTGAACCATAAATCCACCAGCAACCCCAATCTGATCATCCTTTTCAACAAACACGGATAACCCAACTGCGGACGGAATTTGTTCTGACTGTGCGAGATAGTAAGTAAAATCATCACCTAACTCACCAGAAACTAGGTCAACCTCTCCAGTATATGGCGTTTTATCACCTGGATTCATTTTGGTAACTGCTAACGTTCCCTGATGACCGACTGCTCCAGCCACATCAATCTTTCCCTTACTATTCAGCGGTAAATTTACGTGAGGGTTGTGAACATAGCCCTTAACCGTTCCATTGGCTGTCCCGTCTGCCACAATAAAGCCAACTGGACCATTGCCTTGAATTTTAACAGTTAAACCTGCATCACCTTGTAAACCAGATGTTGACAATAATAATGTTCCAATCAACGTCCGGCCAAGCGCTGCCGAAGCGGCACTCCAAGTACCGTGAATTTTTTGGGCCTCCGCTACCAAGTGCGTCGCGTTGACCGCATAAGCACGAAACATGCCATTTTCTGCCACTGCTTTTACTAAATAATCTTCCGTCATCTTTAACTCCTCCAGTTAAAATATCTGCACCTATTTTATCATTAAATGACTACTAAAAAAGGAATTGTGCTTGCTTGGCACAATTCCTTCAATTTAATTAATCATTAATCATCATCTGTAGAATGATGGTCGGTAGTTTTATCTTCACCATTAGTTGATGAATTGTCATAACTACTCTTTGGAGCAACCGTCTCATCAGAACTGTCTGGTAGTTCATCCGCTTTTTCTTGATCACTCTTTGCGTTTTCTCGACGCTCTAATTCACGCTTTGATTCCTCAAAAGTTGCTGCCCGCTGTTCATCTTCCGCAGCTTCAACATCCTTTTCTGGCATCTTCCCGTCCTTGTAAAGGCTGAGAATTTGCTTTTCATCAAGCGTTTCATACTTCAGCAATGCTTCCGCAATCAGCTTATGTTGATCACGATGCGTTTCAATAATATGCAATGCCCGTTGATGACCTTCAGTTAAGATCCGCCGAACTTCTTCATCAACTAAGGCCGCGGTCTTTTCTGAATATGGCGACTGATCATAACCTTGACCAGTAAAGACTTGACCAGAGCTCTGTAGTTCGACTGGCCCAATCTTGTCACTCATTCCGTATTGGGTGACCATAGAACGAGCGATCTGGGTTGCTTGTTCAAAGTCATTTGAAGCCCCAGATGATTGGGAGTTGAAAATCAATTCTTCGGCAGCACGACCACCCATCAGACCAGCAATTTGTTCCTCAGCATTCTTCTTACTCATTAGCATCTGGTCTTCCTTTGGCAGCATGATGGCATAACCACCAGCTCGTCCACGAGGAACAATCGTTACCTTATGAACGACTCGTGCATCGTTCAGAACTAACCCAACAATGGTGTGCCCAGCTTCGTGGTATGCCACTGTCTTGCGTTCTTGTGGTGAAACTACTCGATCTCGCTTAGCTGGACCTGCAATTACCCGGTCTTCAGCCTCATCAACATCAGATGCATCAATTTCGGTCTTATTCCGGCGGGCCGCTAACAACGCTGCCTCGTTTAACAGGTTAGCTAAATCTGCCCCGACAAAACCTGGCGTTTGTTTAGCAATTTCCTTCAAATCGACATCTGGTGCCAACGGCTTATTCTTGGCATGAACCCGTAAAATAGCTTCCCGGCCCTTAACGTCTGGTCGACCAACCAGAATTTTCCGGTCAAACCGGCCAGGACGCAGCAAGGCTGGATCAAGGACGTCGGAACGGTTCGTAGCAGCCATAACAATGACTCCTTCATCGCCTTGAAAACCATCCATTTCAACCAACAGTTGGTTCAAGGTTTGTTCCCGTTCATCATGGCCACCACCCATGCCGTTACCACGGCGGCGACCCACGGCATCAATTTCATCAATGAAAATGATCGATGGTGCATTCTTTTTGGCTTGATCAAAAAGATCCCGGACACGACTAGCACCGACCCCGACAAACATTTCAACGAAGTCCGAACCAGAAATTGAATAGAATGGTACACCCGCTTCACCAGCAACGGCTTTGGCTAGCAAAGTCTTACCAGTACCTGGAGGTCCTTCCAGCAAGACCCCAGATGGAATCTTGGCACCTAATTTCATAAACTTCTTCGGGTCTTTCAAGAATTCAACAACTTCGACCAGTTCTTGTTTTTCTTCTTCTTCACCGGCCACATCTGAGAAGCGCACCTTGTTATCTTTGGAGTTAGATGGTTTGGCCTTGGTTTTACCAAAATTCATCACTCCACGGCCGCCGCCTTGCCCTGCTTGACCCATCATCATATAGAAGAAGAGGATCATAATTACAATTGGTAAGGCCGTGACTAACAAGTTAACCCAAATACTATTGGACTCTTCTGGATGCGTAGTGATCTTAACGTTATTTTTATCCGCATACTTTTGTAATTGGTTAACCGTCACGTCACTTTGCAAAACAGAACTTTGGAAATTGGTCGTGGTGCTTGAGTGTTGGTTCATTAAGGAAAAACCAGCTTGATTGTCGCTAGACATCTTTTGCGGCTTTCGATAAGTCCCCGTAACTTTGTAAACACCACCATTTGGTTGAACTTGGAAACTCTTAACCTGATTCTTACGTAACGCAGTCACAAACTGAGTCTGGGAAACGTTTTTGCTTTGGCCGCCATTATTATTGCCGCCAAAGAAAAAGTAAACAATTCCCATGATGCACAGGAAGATAACTGCATAGAAGAGCACGTTATGAGTAAATCCGTTATTTTTACGATTGTTGTTCATAACAACCTCCTATTCCTAGCAGTGTTGGTGCTTATTGATTACAGTGCATTCATAATAGCATATTTGACCATCACTGACCAATATTTTAATCATGTTTTTTTTGGTACACACTGGGCTTTAAAACCCCAATATATGGTAGGTTACGATACAACCCTTGATAATCTAGTCCGTAACCTACTAAAAATTCGTTCGGTACATCAAAACCAACGTAATCAGCTTGAACATCAACGACCCGACCAGCCGGCTTGTCAAAAATGGAACAAATCTTGATGCTGTTAGCACCGCGGTCTTTGAGTAAATCAATCAGAAACTTGAGGGTACGGCCAGTATCCACAATATCCTCGCAGATAATCACATCTTTTCCTTTGATGTCATTTTTTAGGTCGTGCAATAACTTTACTGAACCCGTCGAAGAAGTCCCTCCTTGATAGCTGGAAACATCTACAAAATCAATGTGGGCATACAAATCAAGACGCTTGTAAAGATCCATCGTAAACATAATTGCCCCGGTTAAGACCGCAACCACAACTATATCCCGCTTACCAGCATAATCATGATTCAATTCTTTGGCAAGCTCACTGACCCGCTGGTCAATTTGGTGTTGGTCATAAATGACGCGTTCAATATCGTTATTCATCGTTCTCTCCCGTATCTATTTTTGACAAAAATATCTCTTTTCATACCGTTGGTCACGAACTTGCTGCCGATCCAGCCAGGCCGTTTTGTGACCAATTAACCAAAGCACTTGATCAAGCCGATCAACAACCACTAACTGTTGCTGTCGCTGGTCAAGTGGTACTTTTTGGTTAATTAGAACCCGGCGGATTGCTTGATGATGACCCGACTTAAGCCGAATCCGATCCGTCGCCTGCCACGGTCTGGCCCTTAACGGCAGCTGATCGCTAGCTAGCCATACCTCAGCAATTGTGTGCGCTTGTGGGTGACTAAAAATCCCCCATTGCTCACCAGCAGGCCCCGTGTACCAATGGTCAAATTTTACCATAAAACCACTAACTTTTTGCTTTTTTGTGGGTAAATTCTGAACCTTTTTTAGTTCTGCCCGCTGATAGTTCTTAATTAACTGTAAATCACTACTAATCATCATTGTTGAAGATGGCGACTGTTGATTACACAAAAAATGGTCAATTTGGTGACTGCGCTGCTCTTGTAGATCAAACATTCCTTGATCATTAATCCAGCGATATAGTAGCCAACGCCGAATCAGCGGCTCTTGTTGTTGGTAACTGGCGATATCTAGTTGACCATTGTGAACTAGCTTAGTTATAAGCGATGTGACGATGGCATCCTTCATCGTTAATAATTCCGTTAACTGGTCATGAAACTTAAGCAGGTGTTCCACCATCCGCGGATTTTCTTGCTCCCATTCAGGAAGATAGTGATGGCGAACCCGATTTCTCAGCGTCATGTTTTCATGATTTGTTGCATCTTCATACCACTTCAATTGATGTGCACGAGCATACTCAATTAATGATTTTTTGGTAACTCGCAGAAACGGCCGCAACAATTGTCCATTTGCAAACGGCCGGGCCTCACGAATCCCGACAGTAGCGGTAACATCTCCAGTTCGCAATAGCTTCATCAGCATCGTTTCCGCAAGGTCATTTTCATGATGGGCAGTCAGTAAATAAGCTGCCTTCGTTTCGTGCATTACCTGGGCGAAAAAACGGTACCGCTCCTGACGTGCCGCATTTTCAATACCATGCTGCGGATGTTTTTCCCACTGGTCAACATAAAGTCGAACTCCCATTTGTTGACATCGCTGCCGCAAAAACTGTTCTTCCTGCTGACTTTGCGCTCGCAAATGGTGATTGACATGAGCCACCACCACCTGATTGGCTGGTAATAGTGCGTTAAGCACTTGGAGTAAAGTCATTGAATCAACACCGGTAGAAACGGCAACCACCAGCGGTTGCTTCAACGAAAAAAAACGGTACCGCTCTAGGCACCGTTTTACTGTCAAATAAAGTTGATCAGTCATTAGCTCCGCCGACCACCACCGCCGCCACGCTTGCCATCAGTTTGCCGTTTTAACGTTGACAGTCGTGATTCACTCTCTTTCATGTAGCTTGCTAGCATATCGTCAAAGTGACTCTTTTCATGGCGTCCGCCAAAGCCACCTTGGGCTCCGTGGTGACTTCGTTGAAAATGTCCTGATCGTTGGGTACCACGCTCATGAACTCCGTGATGTTCATTTGCTGATCGATGTTCATGATGGTCATGCCGCTCATGATGATGGTCACTCTTTTGTTCTTCTGCTGCTTTAATTGATAAGGCAATCTTGCCATCATCCGCCACTTTAATCACTTTGACCGTGACCTCATCCCCCACTGAGAGGACATCATGAATATCCTTGACGTAATGATTTGATACCTGACTGATGTGAACTAATCCGGTCTGGTGATCAGCTAAATCAATAAATGCCCCAAAGTTAGTAATGCCTGATACCTTACCAGTAACCTTAGCTCCTTCTTCAATTGCCATGAACTAGCAATCCTCCTACTTCTAATAAAATTTTAATCTACCCGAGTATAGCATACCCAATGGTTAAATTAATAGTCTCTACCGCCATTAAACAATGAACGGGGCTGGAAATCTCCCGCCCCGTTCATTATTGCTACTTGACGAAATTATAAATTGTTTCGCCGTCCTTCGCATAATTATACTTTTCACGAACCAATTCCTGCAGATAGCTTGGATTATGCATTTTTTTGACTTGTTTTTTCAGCTTAGTATTGGTGGCCTTTTTATTCGTGAGGGTCACATTGGCTTTCGCAATGTTGTGATTAACCTTCCCCAATTCCCGTTTGGTTCCAATAATTTGGATTGCCAAGATCAGGAATAAAACGATAAAAATTCCCAAAATAACCTTTGCCCGACGCATATGAACCCGATAACGATAGGCCTGTTCACTGCTTTGCTCCAGCTCGCGTTGCCGAGTAAAGGGAGTATTTAATTTTGTAATGTTATTTTTAAACTGGTTTTTCATTACATAATCCCCGCTTTGCTTATCAGTAATAAAGTATACCAATCAAGCCAACAAAATGTCTACAACTTTTATAATAAATCGTAGCAGAAAAGTCCCTAAATTACTAGTAAATCTCTAATAATTTTACTAAGCTTTTGAACTTCAATTTAGCGGACGTTAAATTTGGTCATCAAAATTTTCCGCATAACTAACGTCTAAAATTTCATACATATTTTCGGCTTCTGCCTTTTTAGTTGTTTCAAGGATTTGGTTAACCTTGACCTGTTCCGTTTTATTGCCAAACTTAATCGTTAGTACATCACCAGCGCGAACATCCGTTGATGATTTAGCCACTTTATCATTAATCAAAATCCGTCCTTGATCGGCAATTTTTTTAGCAATGGTTCGTCGCTTAATAATTCGTGAAACTTTTAAAAATCGATCTAAACGCATGTATTTTTCCTCATTTCTTTATATCTTGCTTATCCTGAGCATCCTGCACAAGATCCGCTAAATACTCAACTAGTTTTAAAAGTTGTTGCAGCCAATCCTGCTGGGTCATCTTCGGCTGAATGATTAACCGCACAGTAATTGCACCATCATCAGTAGTCCCTAAAGTAGACTTAAAACGGGTTTGGGCAACTCCTTGGATAATATCGGCCGCCTTCACATACTGGCTGGCTTGATGATCAAACGTCAGGTGGATATCGTCCCCCTTTTGTTTAATCTTCGTCAGCATGGCCTGATCAGCATTCATCTTTAATTCACCAATCAATAACAGGTTTGCAACGGGCTGACCATATTCCCCAAAGCGATCAATCAAATCTCCTTGCAGGTCTAACAATTCATCCTTGCTTTGCGCCTTGCGGATCTGCTTATATAATTCGATCTTTTGTCGCTGATCACTCACATAATCACTTGGCAAGTATGCTTCGACTGCCACATCAATTTCTGTATTGGTAGTTTTGGGCCGCTGATGTCCCTGTTTCTTAGCAACGGCGTCCGCTAACATATCCGAATATAAATCATACCCTACAGAATCAATAAAACCATGCTGTTGTTTACCTAACAGATTACCAGCACCCCGAATTGCCAAATCGCGCATGGCAATCTTAAATCCGCTCCCCAATTCTGTAAAATCGCGAATAGCTGCCAGTCGTTTCTCTCCGGGCTCCGTCAAAACTTTGTTTGGTTGATACATAAAGTATGCGTAGGCCACCCGGTTGCTGCGCCCAATTCGTCCCCGAATTTGGTAAAGCTGGGCTAACCCCATGCGGTCAGCATTTTCAACAAATAACGTGTTGACGTTTGGAATATCCACCCCAGTTTCAATAATGGAAGTGGTAACTAACACATCATACTCACCACGAATAAAGTCATACAAAACGCCTTCCAGTTGAGCCTCACTCATTTGACCATGAATATCGGCCACCCGTGCTTCAGGAACCAGTGTTTTAATTTCGTTAACAACGTGCTCAATATCATTAACTAGATTATGTAAGTAATAAACTTGACCGCCACGCTTCATTTCACGAAGAATGCCATCACGGATTGCTGACCAGTTTTGCTCTAAAACGTAGGTTTGAATTGGAAAGCGGCCCACTGGCGGCGTTTCTAAAACCGATAAATCTCGGACACCGAGCATCGACATGTGCAGAGTCCGTGGAATTGGCGTCGCCGTTAGCGTTAAAACATCAACGTTAGATTTCAACTGTTTTAGCTTTTCCTTATGTTTAACCCCAAAGCGTTGCTCCTCATCAATGATTAACAGACCGAGGTCTTTGAAATGAACATCCTTCGACAGTAAGCGGTGGGTTCCAACAACCACGTCAATGGAACCATCCGCCAAACCTTTTTCGATGGTCTTCATTTGCTTGGGCGTCCGGAAACGTGACATCATTTCGATCTTCACTGGGAAGCCCTCAAACCGTTCCCGCATCGTATCGTAGTGTTGCTGAGCCAAAATCGTGGTAGGAACTAGAAAGGCAACCTGTTTACCACCAGCGACTGCCTTAAAAACAGCTCGGAGTGCTACTTCAGTTTTCCCATAACCGACGTTCCCAACCAGCAAGCGATCCATCGGCTTTGGTTTTTCCATGTCAGCCTTAACTTCATTGATACTTCGCAGTTGGTCCTTAGTTTCAGAATACGGAAATTCATGATCAAATTTTTCTTGTAAATAATCATCTTTGGGATAAGCAAAGCCCTTGGCCGTCTTTCGTTGGGCATATAAATCCACTAAGTCCCCTGCAATATTTTCAACTTTTTGTGCGACCCGACGTTTGGTTTTGGCCCATTCATTGCCGCCTAGTTTATTGATGTGCGGTTTCGTTGATTCGGAAGAAACGTATTTTTGCACCAGATTTAATTGCGTCACAGGAACAAAAATTTGGGCATGGTCACGATAGTCAATTACGATGTAATCCTGATGAACCCCATCGACCGTCATCGTTTTAATGCCCGCAAAAATTCCAATTCCATGATTGACATGCACAACGTAGTCACCGGGCTTCAAGTCAGTATAATTTTTAATCCGTTCCGCATTCGCCAGCTTTTGTGCCCGGGGACGCCGCTTTTTAACCTGCTTGAACATTTCCGCTTCAGTAATGACCACTAATTGGGCCGCCGGCATTTCAAACCCATGGTTAAGATTAGCGGCCACCAACTGAATTTTATGTAGCTGGAGATCTGCAAAATCAGTCTCCAGTGCAGCCACTTGAAAATCCTGCAGGGTCTGGGCAACCTGACGCCGTCGTTCATCACTCTTTGTCATGATGACTACCGTCTCACCCTGCTCTTTATAACGTTGTAATTCGGTTTTTAACAACTCCATCTGACCGAAGAATTGCTGCATGGAACGGGTGGTCAATTCGACAATCTGCTTAAAGCGAAGTGCTCCCATTCCCTTTTTGAAGAGGGCAAGAAACAATGCCGCCTGCTGCGAATATGTAATCACTTCGCCAGCATCATTCCCGATTTGGCCACCATTTTGTCGTTGATGATAACTCATTCGTTCCTGCAACCATTGTTGTTCATCCGTTTTCAAGTCTCGATCAGTTTCTTTAATTCGTGAAAAATCATCTACGATTAAAGTCCCATCCGCAGGCAGGTAATCTAACAAATTAGCCGGCTGTGGATAAACCATATCTGCATACGTTAATAATCCATTCTCTAAATTACCGGCTTTTAAACTCTCGAGCAGGGGCCGAAAATGGTTCTCAATTTGGCGAGCATCCTGTTCATCACTGGCCTGATCGTGCAACGTTTCGTATTCTGTGGTTAATTGCTGCTGTAATTTTGTCAACCGTTGTTGATCGACAATCAAATCTGTGGCTGGCAACACCGTTACTGCTTGAACATTCTCGATGCTGCGTTGACTGTTCGCTTCAAAATACCGCAATGAATCAACTTCAGTGTCGAATAAATCAATCCGGACCGGGTACTTGGTATTCAGCGCGTAAATATCAATGATCGAGCCCCGAACTGCAAAGTCACCCGGTGCCATTACCATCTTTTGGCGTTGATAACCCATCATCATCAATTTTTGCGCTGTTTGTTGTGGATCAATTTCCGCACCAATTTTGATCTCCAACTGAGCATCACTAAAGACTTCGGGTGCCACCAACGGCCGGCGCAAACCACCGGTTGCCGTCACAATCACTGCTGACTGTCCATTCAGCAAAGCGTTCATTGCCTGAACCCGTTGCAGTCGAAAGTCAGGAGAACTTGTGGCAATCTCCATCGCTAGTGACTCTTCAACCGGAAACTGGTAAACCGCCGTCTCTGGTAATAAATTTTCTAGGTCAGCGGCGAGCGACTGCATGTGAAATAAACTATCGCACACTACCACTTGAGGTGTCGTACTGTTTTGCTGAATGGTGGCTAACAAAGCCGTCTTGGCAGAACCACCAACCCCCGTCACTAATTGTCGACCACCATCTTGCAATCCAGCTTGAATCTTTTTAAATTGGGGTGTGCTAGCGACAAATTCTTCAAGTTGCAAATAGCTCCCTCCTTTTTAATTCATTAATTATAATCGTTCATTAGTTCTGCAAAGTTTTCCCCATGTACCCAATCTTCGAGGGCATGTTCAGCCGTAATCACAGCTTCATCAAATTGAGGTCGTTCATCCTTACTAAATTTTCCTAACACATGGCTTACCACGGTCCCATGAGCTGGATGATCAATGCCTAACTTGACTCGATTAAACTTGTCCGTGCCAATGTAGTGAATAATACTTTTGAGCCCATTATGGCCACCAGACTTTCCGTGCGTTTTCAAACGGACCTTGCCCACTGGCGTATCCAAGTCGTCATTCACAACCACCATGTCCTCCAGGGGAATATCGTAGTAATCCATCAATGGTTTAACAGCTCGCCCGGAATCATTCATAAAGGTCGTTGGCTTGACCAGCATGACTTTTTGACCGTCAATCATTCCAGAAACAACAACGGCTTCAATATTTTTGGCATGTTTAAAGGCGCCTAAATGATAATCACGCGCCAGTTGTTCCACAACCATAAATCCGGTGTTATGACGAGTTTCATCATAACGGGTCCCCACATTACCAAGCCCAACAATCATTTTCATTTTAAAATCTCCTTTGAACTACAAAAAGGCCGCGCCAGAGCATTCCGCCCTTTGCCCAGCTTTATTATTACCATTATACCCTAGCATCACCGAATGCAAAATTCCTGATTTGTTTTCTCATGATTTTTTAATTTTATGGTATGATGATGGTAGTTATTATACAAAAATGGAGATTGAATGATGATCTTTAATTCACTGATTAAACCAAAGGATGAGTTAACTACCCTGACCGAAGATGTGACACTTGAAGAAGCCTTAAAAGTCTTGGAAGACTCTGGTTACCGCTGTGTTCCAGTGCTTGATCCTTCCAAAAAAATGTTTCGGGGTAACATTTACAAAATGCATATCTACCGCCATAAATCCCGCGGTGGGGATATGTCATTACCGGTAACTTCCTTATTAAAAAATTCAACGAAGTTTATCTCGATTAATGCCGACTTTTACAACGTCTTCTTTACCATCCGTGATTTGCCATACATTACTGTTTTAGATAGTCACAATAATTTCTATGGTATTCTTACCCATAACAGTCTGTTAAAACTGTTGGCCGAAGCTTGGAATGTCAACAATGGTCGTTACGTTCTCAATGTCCACCTCTCCGATGAACGGGGTGAACTGGCCCAAACCACCAAAGAGATTACTCGCTTCTGCCAAATCGCCAACGTCATTTCGTTAGACCCAGATGATCAAGATGGCAAGCAGGTGTTATTCACTCTCCCAGCCGATGTGGATCGCGATCGAGTCACCAAAATCGTGAAACGTTTGCAAAAGAAGGGCTTTACCGTTACTGAAGTCGAAGATCTACATCATAGTAATGTTTAAAATAAAGCGCGAAGTTGTAATAATGCAGCAACTTCGCGCTTTGTTTTAATTTTCTTTTTTAAGATGGTGTTGCCACCCCAACGGAACCACGATTACCAAAGAAACGATAATTAAGACCACTGCCGCCCAAATGATGTTCCGGTAGCCTTGATAAAGGATTCCCCGCATCATCGGCAACAGACTTTTCGGTAAATTCACGGCTGTTTTGGCATTTGATAACTGATTCAGCATCCGTAAAGTAATTCCATGGTGTTGTTGAACCCCTAAGAATAGTTCATGATTTAAAATTACTCCATAAACGGCTGACATCAAAGTCTGACTTAAAATCCGCAGTAAATAACCAAGGGAAGTAGCAATCGGGACATCTCGTAGTTCCGCATCTGTTTGGACATTAATTTGGAGAATATTAAACACCAATCCGACGCCGAAACCTTCGAATGCTCCCATTACCAACAGCAACCAGAACGGAGAAGCCTGACCGCCAATCATAATACCAAGGTACGCAATGAAAATTGCACCAGCACCACAGGTAACAATCCAATATTTGCCCCACCGATCTTGCAAGAATGGTACTAATTCAGAACCAATAAAATTAGTAATCGCTCCGGGAATTTGTGTCATTCCCCCTAATAGGGCACTCAAGCCTAAAATTCCTTGAGCCCACATTGGAATATAGGTAATGAAAGCAATGAATGATCCCCAAATGATCACGAATAGTAAAAAATCAATGACCAATTCACGATTTTTAAAGAGCCGGCTTGGAATGATTGGATCAGGAGCAATCGTATCGACCCGGACCATCCAAATTAAGAGGGCGATTCCGGCAATTATCAAGGCTGCAACCAGGAGTGGTGAAGCCGAGCCAAGTAACTGCACTGCTACTAAAATCATCACTAAACTAACTACCAATAGTGAAGCGCCTAAATAATCAACCGGCTTCCCCGCCGCCTGCTTTGAAACATTTTTATAAAATAGACTAACAATCGTAATGGCCAATAACGCAATTGGCACGTTGACATAGAACACCCAGTGCCAGCTCAACGCATCGACAATCCAACCTCCTAATAATGGGCCGATGATTGAGGCCGTCCCAAAACAGGCACTAGCAATCCCTAATACCTGCGCTCGTTGACTGAGATCCTCATACAATTCCGCAAAAACGATAAATGGAATGGTGTTCATTCCACCAGCACCAATCCCCATCACTGTTCGGGCAATAATGAACCACAGAATGTTCGGCGCTAGGGCTTGAAAAACCGCTCCTACCAAAAATAATGAAGTTGCGGCAATGTACGCCTGTTTATTTCCTTTGTGTTCTCCAAATTTACTCCATAGGGGCGTCGCCACCGCCATTCCCAACAGGAAGGTGGCAATGATCCAACCCATGTATTGCAAGCCATGCAAATCACTAGTAATCGCCGGCAGTGCCGTATTGACAATCGTTCCGTCCATCCCTGCCATGATATTCGACAGTAGTAGTGCGCCGGTAACAATCGTCCGCCGTTGATGTTGTTCCAAAAAGATTCCTCCTTCAAAACGGTCTCTAGCTTTCGCCCATGACGAACACTAGAGACCGTTAATTGTATTATTTAATTTAAACTGAGACTAACTCGCAGTGCTCGATTAACTGCCTGCATTGTTGCCTGATTTAATTGACCAATCTGGTCAGCTAAGCGCTGCTTATCGATTGTTCGAATTTGCTCAAGCAGGATTTGCGAATCACGTTTAATTCCCTTCACATTTTGTTTGATTGGAACGTGAGTTGGCAACCGATGCTTTTGCATTTGGGCCGTGATCGGAGCAACAATCACCGTCGGGCTATGCAGATTTCCAACATCGTTTTGTACAATCACCACGGGCCGAAAACCACCCTGCTCCGACCCAATCACTGGTGAAAGCCGAGCATAATAAATTGCTCCCCGTTGGATCTGCTGCCCCAAAATCGTCACTCCTCTTCTTGGCAATCCACATACTTGCGGGCAAGTCGGTCGCCAAAGCCCGTCAGTACTTCATAATTAATGGTACCGAGCTGATCAGCCAAATCAGTTGCCGTAATTTCTTGGTCACCAGACCTCCCCAGCAAAATTGCTTCTGTTCCTACCGGCATCTGATGTGGTAAACGAATCATCATCTGATCCATACAGATTCGTCCTAAAATATCGCAAACCTGACCATCAACAAGGACATGATATCCAGTTAAACCACGACGGTAGCCATCCGCGTAACCGACTGGTAAAGTAGCCACCCACTCATCCTGTTGGGCAGTATAGGTCGCTCCATAACTGACCGATTCGCCCTGATGCAACTTCTTCACGAACGTAGCGTGGGTAACCAGCGATGTTACTGGCTGTAACTTAAACGATGGTTGGAGTTCACGACCAGACGGATTACAACCGTACAGGGAAATCCCCATGCGTACGGTGTTGCTCTCAATATCCTGTTGATGCCACAGTCCTGTGGCGGAATTAGCCATGTGTACATACCGTGGCCGGTGATCAACTACCGCTAAAAACTGCTTCCACTTGGTTAACTGACGCTCAAAATATGTTTCATCCGCACTATCAGCTGTTGCAAAGTGTGTAAAAATACCTTCAAATTCAAATTCTGGCGCTTGAACCAGTTGCAGTGCCTGCTTAAATTCAGCCACATCTTGGAACCCAATTCTCCCCATTCCGGTATCCAAACCCAGGTGAACTTTCAATGGTTGGTGAACATGATTCGTTTGTGCCACCTTTTGGTATTCCTTTAGCCAGTCCACAGAACCAACCGTTAAGGAAATTCCGTTCTCGGCTGCTAATGGTGCGTACTGCACTGGCGTGATCCCTAATACCAAGATGGTCTCTTGCAAACCAGCGTTCCGCAGTGTAAAGCCTTCGTCCAATAGCGCAACACAAAAACCAGCGACTCCTTCTTCAGAAAGAACGTGGGCAACTTGTGTCATTCCGTTACCATACGCATCAGCCTTTACGACCCCAAAAATATGACTGCCTGCTGGCAATGCTGCTTTTTGAGCACGAATATTATGGCGCAATGCACCAAGGTCAACTACCACATTTGTATTTCGTAAACGAGCGCTATTCATCGTTTGTCGTCTCCTTTTCTAAAACTACCTCTGTCATTACTAGTTTACCAGTATGGCTCACCGATGCCAAAGATTGTCCGCAAAAAGGCGACTTGGTAATGATTGGCCGTCCCGCTACATTATCAATAATTTCAATATCTTGAAAACCTACCTGAGCACCAATTCCCGTGCCAAAGGCTTTCGCAAAGGATTCCTTGAGTGACCACCGGCCACTTAGGTACTCCCACTTCCGCTGACCACGAAATTGGGCCATTTGTTGTTGCTCGTCGGGTGTTAAGACCCGTTCAACAAATTGAGGTTGCTTAGTTACCACTCGCTTGACGCGTTCAATTTCCGTAAGGTCGATGCCGATTCCATACAACACCACAATCACCTAATTTCAATTAGTCCTTTTTACGCCGCATACTAAATTTATGACCATTTGACCGTCGCTTTCCATAATGACGACGCTCTCCAGAATTACGGTGACCCCGGTAATGATGATTATTCCGGCTGTTGCGTCCCCGTGATTGGTGATGACGGTGTCGTCTTGGCAGTGGTCGCTCTGGTGTAATCTTAACTGGCACCTTACTTGCATCATCGGTGGTCAGATCATTCAAAAGTGCCGCCACTAAGTCAACTGCATCATGGGTCGCCAACAATTTTTCTGCTGATTGCCGATACTTATCTGTTGCTTCATCCTTAATCAAGTCATCAATATCATTGACTGCACTGGCAACTTGACCCCGAAAGGCTTCTTCTTCGGTTGGTGGTTTCAGTGGCAACATCCGGACCCGAGTAAGTTTTTCAATTTCGTGTAAGTAATCCATTTCATTGGGGGTGACAAAGGTCAATGACACACCATGGTGTCCGGCCCGGCCGGTTCGCCCAATTCGGTGAACGTAACTGTCAGGGTCGGATGGAATATCGTAGTTATAAACATGGGTAACGCCTGAAATATCGAGCCCCCGTGCAGCCACATCAGTTGCCACGAGAATATCCAAATCACCATTTTTAAACTTTTTCATGATTTTTGAACGCCGATCCTGTGTCAAATCACCATGAATTCCGGCCGCATTATAACCACGAGCCACTAATCCCCTGGATAATTCATCAACCCGCCGCTTCGTCCGACCAAACACGATCGTCAAATCCGGATCTTGGACATCAATCAACCGCGTCATAATATCAAACTTCTCGTAGTCCTTAGCTCGCACATAATATTGATCGACTAAATCAGTTGTTAACTCCTTGGCCTTAATCTTTACAGTCTGTGGGTCCCGCATAAATTGGACCCCAATCCGCTTAATTTCTGGTGGCATGGTTGCTGAGAAGAGCAGTGTTTGGCGCTTTTCTGGGGTTTCCTTAATGATTGCTTCAATGTCATCCAAGAAGCCCATGTTAAGCATTTCATCTGCTTCATCCAAAACCAACGTTTGAATATGCTCTAGATTAACAGTTCCCCGACTAATATGATCACGGAGTCGGCCGGGCGTCCCCACTAAAATTTGCGGATGCTTCTTCAATGAGTTAATCTGCCGCCGAATATCTGCACCACCATAAACAACTTGTACCTTAACGTGCTTATCGTGGCCCAATCGGTACAGTTCCTCTTGAGTTTGAATTGCTAATTCCCGGGTTGGCGAGATCACAATCGCTTGGATGGCAGGATTATCTAAATCAACATGTTCAATAATCGGCAGGCCAAACGCCGCCGTCTTCCCCGTCCCAGTCTGGGCTTGGCCAATCACGTCTTGCCCCTTTAAAACCATCGGAATTGTTTGGGCTTGAATTGGGGTAGCTTCTTCGTAACCGCTTTGCTTCACTGCCCGCAACAAACTCTTCGATAAACCTAATTCTCCAAATTTCAAAAAATTCACCTCATCATTAATTTCTGCTGAAAACACCACTACTTCATTGGCGTTGATATCTGGCCAATAGTAGTGGTGCCAAACATTATTTTGCTTTGAGTGCGTTTAAAACATTTTCTAGGTGGATACCATGACTTCCCTTCAGAAGCACAATATCATCCGCCTGAATTGTCTTTTGTAAATCATTAATCAACTGGTCTTGATCATCACTGGCATAGTGTTTGAGATCAGCGTCTGGATACCCATCAGCTAACAACTGATCTTTTAACGCAGTCATTTTATTACCAATCAAAAAGACCTTTTGGAAATGCTGGTGGTTAATCTCCGTTGCCAAACCAGCGTGCAATTTAGCTGAGGCATCCCCCAGTTCTAACATATCGCCGAGCACAATCAACCGTCGCCCGGTTTCCGGAAGTTCATTTAACGTCTCCAAGACTTCTTTAACTGCCGTTGGATTAGAGTTATAAACATCCGAAAGGATCTTTTCACCCTGTTGACCAGTCAGCCATTCAGCGCGATTTTCCGTTAACTCAACATTGGCTAACCCAATCTTGAGGTGGCTTGGCGTCACATGCAATAAGTGACCCACCATCATCGCGGCCATTGCATTATTCACATTGTATTCACCAATCATTGGGATTGTGAATTCTTCATCTGGCCAAAGGTTAACTTTGAAGTGCAAATCATGGTCCGACTGTTCAACGCTAGTGGCATAAATGTCATTATCAAGTTGCCGACCAAATGTCTTCTGCCCTTGTTTAAGGTCCTTCGCCCGTTCACGCAACAGCGGTTCATCGCCATTGTAGACAAAGGTACCATCTTCACGTAGCCCATGAGTAATCTCCATCTTAGCATCCGCGATCCGGTCTCGGCTGCCGAAGAATTCGATATGCGCCTCACCAATCATTGTCAATACAGCAATGTCTGGAGTAACGAGCTTGCTCAATTCATCCAGCTCACCAAAATGACTCATCCCCATTTCAACCACAACGGCTTCCGTATTGGACTCCATATTCAATAACGTCACGGGCACACCGATCGCATTATTAAAGTTGGCGTAGGTCTTGGTAACGTTCATTTGCGTACTCAAGATTGAAGCAATCATATCTTTCGTCGTCGTCTTACCATTGCTGCCACTCACAGCTACGACTAACGGATTAATCTTGTGGAGATAGTACTTACCCAATTGTTGCAATGCAGCCAAAGGATCATCCACCACAATCCGTGGATAACCATCATCTTCATAAGAATGATCAGCTGCCCATAACGTGGCGCTTGCCCCATTCTGAAAGGCTGTTGCTACAAACTCATGACCATCGCGGGCCCCTTGTAGCGGAACAAATAAATCACCGTTTTTAAGTTTCCGACTGTCAAAAGCGACGCCAGAAACCTCAATTTCAGACCATTGCTCAATATCATTTTGTGCATCAACCGCCCGGGCGATTTCTGCGATGTTCATTTTCATGAGTAATCCTCTTCTTCTTTCATCCAGTTAATGATCAAGTTAAAATTATAGCACTGATCGCCCCCACGGGACAATATAAAAAGCTAACCATTTCTGGTTAGCTCAATCCTACATTCGTTGGAGACGGGCGATCCGGTCATCTAACGGCGGGTGGGTATCAAAGAGGTGGCTAAACCACCGCTTTTTACCGTTTCGTTCCGGATCACTAATGTACAATGCCGAAGAATTAGGATCCGCATTCTTCATCGGTACCGCATATTTTAGCTTACTCAGTGCCGAGATCATTCCGTGCGGATTTCTGGTTAATTCAACCGCACCGGCATCGGCCAAGTATTCGCGATTTCGAGATAACGCCATTTGGGCAATTGAAGCTGCCAACGGCGCCAAAATAATTAGTAAAATCGAACCAAAAATTGCGATTACGCCGCCACCATCACGATCATCGTCCCGACTGCTTCCGCCAAACCACCAAATATGACTGACAAATCCAGTCAGTGCCCCAATTGCCGACGCCAATGCCAACGCAATCGTTTGAAGCCGAATATCGTAGTTACGAACATGCGACATTTCATGTCCGATCACTCCTTCTAACTCCTCTCGATTCATCAACTGTAAAAGTCCAGTCGTTGCGGCCACCGCTGCGTGTTCAGGATTATTACCCGTCGCAAAGGCATTCGGACTCGGATCATCAATGATGTAAACCCGCGGCATGGGAACCTGCGCGACCATTGCCATATCTTCAACGACGTGCCATAATTCTGGCGCTTCATTGGCAGAGTGAAGCTCATGGGCATGGTTCATCCGCATCACAACATCCGTTGACTGCCCGACCATCACTGAAATATAGATTAAAGCAATGACCAGAGCGATAATAATTCCGCCAACCGCACTCCCGGCAAAAAGGTAACCAACAGCTGCGCCGACCAGCGCTACTAGGGCAGTAAACCCTGCCATCACCACAACCGTCATTCGATTATTTCGTGCAATTTGTTGATATAACATCAGTCATCACCAACTCACTAATTTAAATCACTAAAATCCACTTTCGGGTTGGTCTTGGCTTCCTCAGGCACTTGTAAGTAGTCAAGCTTAGTAAAGTGATGAATTCCGGCCACAATATTGGCAGGGAATGTTTGAATCCGAGCATCAAAAGCCGCCACCGTTGAATTATATAGTTGTCGGGAATACGCAATTTTATTTTCCGTATTACTTAATTCTTCCATCAACTTACTAAATTCGATGCTGGCCTTCAGATCAGGATAATTTTCAGCCACTGCGTAAAGAGAATTCAGTGCTCCAGTCAGCTTATCGGAAACTGCCATTTTCTCTTGATGAGCATCTGCCGGTAATTCGCTAATTTGCTGCCGTAAAGCTGTAACCTTTTCCAGAGTTTTTGCTTCGTAATTACTGTAGCCCTTCACCGTTTGAACTAAATTTGGGATCAAATCATTTCGCCGTTGCAATTGCACATCGATTTGACTCCATGATTCCTGCGCATTGGTCCGCATCTTGACTAAACCATTGTAAATACTAATGTAGGCCACAACGATTACCGCAAGCACCACGATAATAATAATTGTCGTCATATCATCAATCTCCTTCATATTTTTATATAATAATACCAGTGATTTGAATCAAGGAAAAGTTAAGTCTTTACTAAGAAAAGTGGCTTTTTAACTACCAATTCCGTATGATTAAGAAAAAAGCGAGGTATTCAAAATGAAAGTTTTATTTGTTTGTTTAGGTAACATTTGTCGATCCCCGCTTGCCGAAGCAATGTTTCGGCAAATGGTTAAAGAACATGGTTTGAGTGGTCAAATCACCATTGATTCAGCCGGAACCAGTAGTGAGGAAGAAGGCAACCACCCTTATCCTGGCATTCAGCAAATCATGACCAAGTATCATCTGGATGGTCATCAGCTGGTTTCCCGTCCCATCACGATGAATGACTTTGATCAATTCGACCTCATCATCGGGATGGACGATATGAACCTGCGCCACCTCCACGCCATCGCTCCCGCAGACGCACAAAGCAAAATTCATGGTATTTATGATCTAACCCCCGGTAAACAAGGTGCGGCCATTCCAGACCCATGGTATACCCACGAATTTCAAAAGACTTATGACGCTCTTCATGAAGCACTTCCGTACTGGCTTCAATACGTTACTGATCATCAATAGCTACTTAAAAAGCGATTCAGAGAATAGCAATAGCCATCTTTGAATCGCTTCTTTTTAATGATTTGTGTAGCCCTGGCTCAGACTCTTTTGAACTTTCGTTGGTGCTTGCTTGAACTTCATCGACTTGACAAAGGCTCCCCGAATCATTAGCCGACGCGAGCCAGTTTTATTACAAGTAATCAGCGTCACAATTTTTTCGGGCGTGTTGTCGACGACATCTACCCGCGTCGCGTCAATAAACTGCCGTTGAGTAATCCGATACTCGTAAACCTTCGTCATATCGGTCAGATAAATCTTTTGACCAACTTTAGCATCATAGTAGAGTGGCGAGAAGAGAATCCGGGATCCATGTGCCATATTATGACCAGCTAACGCATAGTTGCCTTCGCCCATCTGCTGATCGACGCGCATCGTCCCAGCAGCTAACGCTAAGGTGTTATTGTCCACTCCCTTACCAATTGGTACGGACATTTTGATTGCCGGAATTGAGATCACACCAATCACATTAATGGATTGACGGCGAGCCCGGGCGCGGGCAACAGATTGGAGATTCAAATCCTGCACATTACTAAAATCATACTTTGCTTTCTTCTGGTTGTTTTTTTGAACCGTTTGTTGAGTAATCCGCGGGTGGTACGTCCCCACTAAATAGTACTTAATTTGTTGATTAAAAATTAAGGCTAAACTGACGATGAACAGGACCACAATTGCTGTCCAGCGGAGCCATTCTTTCTTTTTCATCCCTTTTACCTACTTTTCGTTAGTGTTATCATAACAGAATTAGTATACATCATTTTACAGGAGAGTGATAATTTTGTCCGGACAACAACCAGTTTGGGTCCGTAATTTACGAGTACTTTCAATTGGGGTTTTCTTTGCTGGAATGGGATTTTCCGAAATTATGCCATTCCTTTCCCTTTACATCGCCACCCTTGGTAACTACTCTCACCAGCAATTAAATTTTTATTCTGGCGTAGTTTTTGCGGTCATGTATTGTGTATCGGCCATTGTTTCACCATATTGGGGAAAACTCGCTGATAAAAAAGGCCGAAAACCGATGATTTTGCGGGCATCATTAGGGATGGCCATTGTCATTGCTGCCATGGGACTGGTTACCAACGTTTGGCAATTAATCGGCTTACGCATGGCCCAGGGAGTCTTTGCAGGATTCGTAAGTAATTCCAACGCCTTAATTGCTACTGAAACACCTAAAAAGAAGTCCGGTCAGGCCCTTGGCACAATGGCGGCCGGCGTAACCGGTGGAAATTTGCTCGGGCCACTATTAGGTGGAACATTGGCCGAAATCTTCAGCTACCGAGTTACCTTTTTCATTACCGGAGCGATCCTTTTTATTATTTTTCTTGGCTGTCTTTTCTTCGTCCATGAGGAAGGTTTCCAACCAGTACAAGACAAAAAACTAGATAAAGCAACGGGGGTCATCCATGAGCTGCAATCACCACGAATTATCTTCGGATTGCTCATTACGACCATGATTATTCAAGCCGCTAACAACTCAATTAATCCGATTATTTCGCTCTTCATTAAAGAACTAATGCACGGTGGGAAAGGGGTTACTTTCGTCAGCGGTGTCATTGCGGCATTGCCAGGGGTGGCAACCATGGTGGCTGCCCCACTGCTCGGTCGCCTTGGAGACCAAATTGGGACGCAAAAGATTCTCATTTCCGGTTTTATTATCAGTATCCTGTGTTTTGTACCGAGCGCCTTTGTGCAAAACCCCTGGCAACTGGGGATTTTACGCTTCCTGATTGGTATTGCTGACGCTTCGCTTTTCCCGCAAGTCCAAACGTTACTGACTAAAAACTCACCAAGTATGTTAACGGGCCGAATTTTTAGTTGGAACCAAAGTTTTATGTATATCGGTAATATCATGGGTCCATTAATTGGTGGCTTTGTGGCGGGGCTTTACGATTACAGTGCGGTTTTCCTTTCTACCGCCTTCATTGTATTAATCAATATGATCCTCTTTATCTTCAACGTTTACCGGCCCTTAAAACTACAAGCTAAATAAAAAGATCTCGACAAAATGTCGAGATCTTTTTTGTTTGGTTATCGAGCTTAGTTGTTCTTGAAACCGTACTTCTTGTTGAACTTGTCGACTGCCCCATCGGCTTGAGTAAACTTTTGCTTACCAGTGTAGAATGGGTGTGAGTCAGAAGTAACTTCAACCCGGATTAATGGGTATTCGTTACCGTCTTCCCACTTAACAGTTTCCTTTGAAGTAGCAGTTGAGCCAGATAAGAACTTGTAGCCAGTTGAAGAATCTTCAAAAACTACGTAATGATAATCTGGATGAATTCCTTGTTTCATAATTTATACGCTCCTTTGCCATGAATCATTGCCTGAAACATAGTTATTTTTACAACTACGATAGGATAACATAATTTGAAGCTGAACGCAAACTAATTAATCATCATCTTCAATTGTAACATCCCCATTGAGTCGGTTCAGCTTCCATACAATCCGGTCATAGCCCCGCAGAATATTATCTGCTTTATGGATCACAGTGGTCCCTTTAGCCATTAAACCGGCAATCACCAGTGCAGCGCCAGCACGAATTTCACCTGCTTCAACATCCGCACCGTGCAATTCTTCCGTATGGTCAATCGTGATTTGTCCATCACCAGTACTAATCTTCATGCCCATTTTCTGTAATTCGGGAATGTGCTTAACCCGCTTTGGATAAATTGTATCAACAACCGTACTCTCCCCATTTGCTAATGACATCAAGGGGGTTAATGGTTGTTGTAAATCAGTTGCGAACCCTGGGTATGGCATTGTCTTGACATGAACTGGATTGAGGTGGTCTGTTGCAGGAACATAGATCTTATCACTATCAATTTGCAGATCCACGCCCATTTCCATCAGTTTACTGGTGTATGCTTCCAAGTGTTCTGGAATTACATTTTTAAGCATCACACCATCACCCAAGGCTGCCGCTAATGACAGGTATGTTCCCGTTTCAATCCGGTCTGCAATAATCGTGTGGGTGTTCATCGATTGCAGGGTATCAACTCCGGTTATCCGCACCACGTCCGTTCCGACACCCCGAATTTTAGCCCCCATGTTATTAAGGAAAGTTGCTAAATCAATAATTTCCGGTTCCCGAGCCGCGTTTTCAATAATCGTCGTCCCTTCAGCACGAACAGCTGCCAGAATTGCATTAATCGTGGCCCCCACAGAAACCATATCCATGAAGATCCGTGTCCCGTGCAACCCATTAGGCGCATCCAGATGGACAGTTCCCGCGTGTTCGCTAACGTTAGCCCCCAATGCTTTAAAGGCCTTTAAGTGCTGATCAATTGGCCGCGGACCAATATTATCACCACCAGGGAAAGTCAGAGTTGCGCGGTGGAATCGTCCTAACAGGGCGCCCATAAAGTAGTACGATGCGCGCAAACTCTTAATTGCTTTACTCGGTAGTTCTGCCTCAACGATTTCAGTTGGGTCAATGTCTAATACCCCGTGGGTGAAGTTGGATTTGACATTCATTGACTCCAAAATAATCATCAAGTTATGAACATCCAAGATGTCAGGGACAGTATCAAACTGGACTGGCGTGTCTGCCAAAATAGCTGCCGGAATTAATGCCACCGTACTATTTTTGGCACCACCGATGGTTACTTCGCCAGCTATTCGGTTTCCTCCTTGAATGATCAGTTTTTTCATGTTGATCTTTCCTCACTTAAAATCTTTATTTTGTATCTTTTTAATGCATTATTATTATATTTAAACAGTCAATAAACATAATAAAGAACCTCCGTCTAAATTACAACCTTTTCGTTAAATAATTAAACTTTCTTCAAATTAATTTTCACCATCTTGCACCAAAAAACGCAGTTCACTTTTCAGTAAACTGCGTCTTATTTCATTCAAATTACTTATTATCCACCGCTGCCTTAACAAAGGCACCAAAAAGCCCTTCTGGATGGTTTGGCCGGGACAAAAATTCTGGGTGGTATTGAGCCGCCACAAAGAACTTCTTCTCTGGAAGTTCAACTACTTCAACCAGGTTTCGTTCTGGGTTAACTCCCGAAACTACTAAGCCGGCCTTTTCCATTTCATCACGGTACTTATTGTTGAATTCATAACGGTGCCGATGCCGTTCGTGAATCATTGGCTTGTTATCATAAGCAGCCGCTGCAACCGTTCCAGGCTTCAAACGACATGCGTAAGCACCCAAACGTTGCGTTCCACCAAGATCTTCGACGTCAGCTTGATCCGCCATCAAGTCAATAATGTTGTGATCGGTATTCGGATCGAATTCAGTCGAGTTGGCATCTTTGTAGCCAAGAACGTCCCGGGCATATTCGATGCAGGCCGTTTGCATTCCAAGGCAGATGCCTAAGTATGGCACATCATTTTCCCTAGCATACTTAATTGCGGTAATCATCCCTTCAATGCCCCGACTACCAAAACCACCTGGAACGAGGATTCCATCGTAATCGCCCAGCGTCTCGGCAACGTTTTCTTCATTGATATTTTCCGCATTAAAGTGGTCAATCTTCACGTCAGCATCAACTGGATATCCCGCATGACGTAACGCTTCGTTAACAGAAATGTAGGCATCTTGAAGATCGGTATACTTACCAACCATCGCAATCCGCACCGTCTTAGTCAGGTCATTTTCAATATGATCAACCATCTTTGTCCACTCACGCATGTCAGCAACTGGCGCATCCAACTTGAAGTGGTCCACTACCAATTGATCCATCCCCTGCTTTTGCAAGTTCAATGGAATTTCGTATAAGTTTGGTACATCCAGGGATTCAATAACGGCTTTCGGATCAACGTCACAGAAAAGAGCAATCTTCTTTCGCATTTCTTCTGTAATTGGCTTCTCCGTCCGTACAACCAGAATGTTTGGCTGGATTCCTAAGCCCCGTAATTCACGCACACTATGTTGGGTTGGCTTGGTCTTCATTTCACCAGCTGCCCGTAAGTATGGAATCAACGTTGCGTGGATGTATAAAACGTTGTCCGCTCCGGCTTCCTTCTTCATTTGCCGAATAGCTTCTACGAATGGTTGGGATTCAATGTCACCAACGGTCCCACCAATTTCCGTAATCACAACATCAGCATCCGTACTTTCGCCAGCCCGCTTAATCTTATCCTTAATCATGTTAGTAATATGCGGAATAACTTGAACCGTCCGACCAAGGTAGTCACCACGCCGTTCTTTCCGCAATACTTCAGAATAAATCTTCCCCGTCGTTACGTTAGAATATTTATTTAAATTATTATTAATGAATCGTTCGTAGTGCCCTAAATCAAGGTCAGTTTCCGTTCCGTCATCCGTTACGAAAACTTCACCGTGTTGGTATGGGCTCATCGTACCGGGATCAACATTGATATATGGATCAAACTTTTGAATCGCAATTTTAAGTCCCCGGTTCTTTAACAGGCGTCCTAATGATGCCGCAATAATTCCCTTACCAAGTGACGAAACAACCCCACCAGTTACAAAAATGTACTTTGTCATTCTTACTCTCCTTTTCTAATACGCTACAAACGAAAAAACTCCCCATTTCTTAGTGAAACAGGGAGCTATTGAAACGAGATGTCCCAAGCAATCTTGGGAGCCCAAGTAAAATAATACAAAGGCTAGTCACAATAGTCAAGCAGAAATTTATTCTTCATCTCCATCATCGTAACTATCATCATCGTCATGTAATTCTGACAAGTGACTTTCAATGTCGCTATCCGTATCATCGTCTTCGATCGGATTGTCATCATCGTAATCATCTGAATCGTCATCGTCATTCAGATCATCATCTTCTGGATCGTCATTATCGTAATCGATCACATCATCATCGTCGTCACTTCCGGTCAAGAAAGCATTGACCTTCCGCCGACGCTTCTTTGGACGATCATCATCGTCATCATCAGATTCACCAATCGTGGCTTCATCAATTGAGTCGTATGGGTACCATGCACGTAATCCCCAAGTGTTATCACCAAGGGAGATAAAACTGCCATCGACGTTCAAATCAGTGTAGAACTGGGAAAGTCGTTCCCGAATTTCCTCATCACTCTTACCAAGATATTGTTGAATTTCATTTGTTAAGTCGGCAAAGGCCATTGCTTCACCATGATAAGCTAAGATGGCGTGGGCGACTTCGATCATCGAAAGTTCTGATTTATCTTGGCCATCGAAAACCTTTAAATCCAAATTGGTGCACATCCCTTCAAAAAGTCTAAGTTACATATTACAATATCAGGGCGCAAATTGCAATTGAATTCGGTAAGTTCCCAAGACCTGTCCCTGATTCTTCAACCGATATGTCGCTTGCAGTGAACCCGTATGATTAGTAAAATCCACCTTTTTAATTAATTGGCGGGTTTCGACCCCTAGGTGAATAATTCCGTACTCAGTTCGGTACCTAGTCATCGTTTCAGCACCCGCCTCAAAGACTAGCCTAGTTTGCCGTGGACCGCGGCGGTCTAATTGCACCCGGTCCTCATCCAGTCGGAACTGGACAGGCGTCTCTTGATTATCCTGGTGCTCTAAGTAGCGCAGGTAAACCTGCCCGCCGTTCAACCGGATTAATTGACCACTTTCTGTAAATTCAAAGTGTTCAGTCTCACTTCCCATCGTCATGGAAGTCGTCAAGTGAACTGTCACTGGAAATACTTCTTTAATCGTTCTTCACCCACCTTTAACCCTTTTAATTATAAACTGACCATCGCTAAATGACCACCAGTGCTTTCTGGCAGCAGGTTTTGTATAATAGAGAAAAAGTTTACGTTAGGAAGCGAACTATGAGTTTTAAAGACGAAGATCTACCTCGCGAAAAAGTGTTCAGGGACCCAATCCATGGCCACGTCATTGTCGATAACCAAATTATTCTCGATTTAATTAATACTCCGGAATTTCAACGACTTCGCCGGGTCAAACAACTTGGTACCACCTCGTTGACCTTCCACGGTGCGGAACATTCCCGTTTTGGCCATTGCCTAGGGGTCTATGAAATTGCCCGTCGGATGTGCAATCACTTTCAAAGAAATTATCCCAGCAAGCGCCCTGGTGATGGTCTCTGGGATGATCGTGAACGACCAGTGGCACTGACTGCTGCACTCCTGCATGACCTTGGCCATGGCCCTTATTCACACACTTTTGAGCACATTTTCCACACGGACCACGAAGCCATTACCCGGCAAATTATCACTAGTCCTGAAACTAATGTTAACCAAATTTTACGACGGGTCAGTCCTGAATTTCCGCAACAGGTAGCCAGTGTGATTGATCATACGTACCCAAATCAGCAGGTCGTTCAAATGATCTCCAGTCAAGTCGATGCTGATCGGATGGATTATCTGCAACGGGACGCTTATTATACCGGTACCAACTACGGTAAATACGATCTCGACCGGGTATTACGAGTAATGCGTCCCATTCACAACGGGATTGCTTTTGAAATTTCGGGAATGCATGCGGTTGAAGACTACATCATTAGTCGGTTGCAGATGTACCTTCAAATTTACTTCCACCCGGTTTCGCGTTCAATGGAAGTCATTTTAGACCACCTGCTAATGCGAGCTAAGTACCTTTACCAGCACCCAAGTGACTATTCCCCGGTCTTTACACCTCACCTGCTCATGCCATTTTTTAATGGTCACTATACCATTAATGACTACCTTTCTTTAGATGATGGTGTGTTGACAACCTACTTTCTACATTGGCGTAATTCTGGTGACGATATTCTGAGTGACTTGGCCCAACGCTTTTTAAACCGTCGGCCACTAAAGTCGGTCCTATATGATGCAACCACTGAACCGCTCTTACCAAAATTGCGGGATTTGATTTCAACCGCCGGCTTTAATGACCATTACTATACGGCTACAAATTCCAGCTATAAATTGCCGTACGACACTTATAACCCGCGCGATTCCCAGCCCCAAAGTCAGATTGAGTTGATTCAACCTAATGGTGAACTGATTGAATTATCACAGGTCAGTACCCTCGTTGCTAGTATTGCTGGTAAGGAAGCGGGCGATGAACGCTTCTTCTTCCCGAAAGAAATGCTCGTCCAACATGACAATATTGAAATCTTCCAGCCGATCTACGATGAATTTCAACAGTACATTCAAAATAATCATATTGTTGCTCCCCAATAAATTAAAAATGGAACGTAGAAACAGTCCATCTGACTGCTCAATCACGTTCCATTTTTTATTTAAATTGATGATTTAGTTAACTTTCGTTGCTGAACCAGTATTAGAATTATATTCATAAATACCAATCATGCTTGCAACTGAGTTATCGGAATTATTTTGCCGAACTTCAAAGCGATATACGTTCCCTTGCTTGGAAACTGGAATAATTCCGTACCCCTTCTTATTGAAGCCCATCTTATTAGCAAAGTCCGTTACCACATCTTCTTTAGTGGCCCGCGCTGCATCCGCGTTTGCGACCCGTTGTGAACTAGACGTCGCTTGTGAACTGCTGCTTTGACTCGTTTGCTTGGTCGAGCTAGATTCAATCTCACCATTAATGGCTTTCGAAATCTTTACCCGTAATGCCTTGTAGGCCTTCTTCATTGGCTTACTGCTGGATTTCATACCTGGTAATTCGGCTTCAGCTTCTTGGTAGTCACCCTTGTTATAATCTTCACGGGCTTCAAGGTAACTATCCAAGTCTTCTTCAAGATATTCAACCTTTTTGTTTTCGTGTTCGACATCATCTAAGAGGTCATAGGCTTTTTGATATTGGCCCTTAGTAATTAAATCATTAGCTTTCTTATAAGCTTTGTCAGCGGCACTTTCTGTGACCTTCGCTGACTTCGTTGAGTTATTATCTGAACTGGCGCTATTCTTTTGTCCACATCCGGCTAACCCGAACACCAGGGCAACTCCCGCTGTGGAAAGTGCCAACTTAGACATTAAACTCTTTTTCATTTTCATTATTCCTCCTTAATCAGGGTTAGGAACATTATACCATTTTTACCGAATAACCAAAAATCGTTTACTAAGGTCAGCACTGATCTTAATAAACGATTTAAAATTATTCTTTATTAACTTTATCAAAGAGATTCTTGAACAGTGGACTAACTGGCCGGTTTTCATTAATCCGCTTAATTGCATCAGCAATTAATGGGGCCACGGAAACTTGCTTGATCTTCGCAATTTGCTTTTCCTTTGGTAATTGAATTGAGTCAGTAACCACCACTTCTTTAATTGGTGAATCTTCTAGTCGTTCAATTGCTGGACCAGATAATACCGCATGGGTACAAGAAGCATAGACTTCGGTTGCCCCGGCATCCATTAATGCCTTTGATCCCAAGGTGATCGTCCCGGCAGTATCAATCATATCATCAATCATGATACACTTTTTACCTTGTACATTCCCAATAATATGCATGATTTTAGCAACATTCGCCTTAGGCCGCCGCTTATCAATAATGGCAATTGGCGCCTTTAAAAATTCAGCTAAGGCGCGGGCCCGAACAACCCCACCATGGTCTGGTGAAATTACGACTGCATCCTTAGCCACACCCTGTTTGATGAAGTAATCAGCCAGTAATGGTGCACCCATCAAGTGGTCAACTGGAATATCGAAGAACCCTTGAATTTGTGCTGCGTGCAAGTCTAAGGCGATCACCCGATCAACACCAGAATTCTGCAGCATATTAGCAACTAATTTGGCCGTAATTGGTTCCCGTGAACGGGCCTTCCGATCTTGACGGGCGTAACCATAGTATGGCATGACCACATTGATGGTCTTAGCACTCGCCCGCCGTAAAGCATCAATCATAATCAACAATTCCATTAAGTTGTCATTTACGGGTGCTGACGTGGATTGAATAATATATACATTATCGCCCCGGATACTTTCTTCAATATTGATTTGAATTTCACCGTCACTAAACCGGTCAACGGATAATTTACCAAGTTCGACACCGACTTCATCGGCAATTTTTTCAGCCAATGGACGGTTTGAACTTAAAGAAAAAATCTTCAGATTCGGGTCAAAATATTTCTGTTTCATGAGGTCCTCCAAATTAAAATCCCTTTACCACTCTTATCTTATTAATTGGGGTGCGAAAAAGCAACTACCACGGGAGTTTTTTTGCGTAATTCGCCTTATTAGTTTGCCGTTGACGGGCAATTGCCATGTCAAATTGTTTAGTATCGTCCGTAATGGTTGAACCGGCTGCCACAAATGAATCAGCCGCGATGTTAACTGGTGCTACTAAATTACTGTTGCTACCGATAAATGCGTGGTCGCCAACATTGGTATGGTGCTTCTTTGCACCGTCATAGTTAACAAAGACCACTCCACACCCAACGTTAATGTTCTTACCAAGGGTGGCATCACCAACGTAGGTTAAATGACCAACCTTGGTTCCTTCACCAATGTAGGCTTTCTTAACCTCACAGAAATTACCGATGTGGACATGTTTGCCAATTTCCGCTTGGGGCCGTAAGTGGCTATTCGGACCAATATCAGAGCCATCATGCATTTCCGCTTGTTCCAGAGTGGATGAAATAATTTGGACGCCATCGTGAATCCGTGAATCCGTGATTCGGGAGCCAGCACCAATCAAGCAGTCACTACCGATGACAGTATTGCCCTTAATTACAACGTTGCCTTCCACAACTGTATCGCGGCCAATCTTAACACCAGCATCAATATAGGTTGTTTCTGGATCAACCATCGTGACCCCATTCATCATTAGTTCATCATTGATCCGCTTCCGCATGATCTTATTAGCTTGGGCCAGTGCCACCCGGTTGTTGACTCCCATCGATTCATCGAAGTCAGCCATTTTGTATGCCGTAACCACTTCACCTTGTTGCTTCAAAATAGCAATCACATCAGTCAAGTAGTATTCACCCTGTGCATTATCATTATTAATCTTCTTCAGGGCTGCAAAAAGCTTCTTATTATCGAAACAGTAGACCCCTGTGTTGATTTCATGAATTTCCCGTTCTTTTTGACTAGCGTCCTTTTGTTCCACGATCCGTTCCACAATGCCAACATCATTCCGGACAATCCGGCCGTAACCGGTTGGATCAGGAGCAACGGAAGTTAAGATAGTTACTGCCGCTTTCCGTTGCTTATGGTATTCGAACAACTTGTTAAAGGTATCAGCAGTAAATAATGGTGTGTCACCGCTGACTACCAGTGTTTCACCATCAATGTCGCCTAGTAGGTCTTCAGTCTGCATTACGGCATGACCAGTCCCCAATTGTTGTTTTTGGAGGGCAAACTTAGAACGAGGACCAATGGTGTTTTCCACACTTTCCGCCCCATAGCCAACCACGGTCACAATATTATCAATCTTAGCCGCTTCAAGTTGACTCAGCACGTGTTCCACCATGCTCTTACCACAAACTTCGTGCAAAACTTTGTATAATTTAGACTTCATTCGGGTACCCTTGCCGGCTGCCAGAATAATTGCGTTTTTCTGTTGCATGACTCTCATTGCTCCTTATTTCTTAAAAACTTTTTCCAAATAGTTACCTGGTTGGGCACTTAAATGCCGGTTAACCCCATCTTGGGCATCCACTTTAATTAATGAAGTGCAATCTTCAACTAGTCGTTCACCGTCAAACTGACCTTCTGCAAACGCGGTCATCCCCACTAGGTGGGCGCCAAATTCTTGGATAAGGGACTTCATTCCGTTCATCGTCCCACCACCCTTGAGAAAGTCGTCAACTACAACCACGTTAGCGCCTTCCTTCATCGTTCGGAGGGACAGTTCCATCTTTTTGATCCGTTGGGATGAACCTGATACGTAGTTAACACTGACGGTCGAACCTTCCGTAATATGGGAAGAATTACGAACAATTACAAACGGTCGATTGAGATACATCGCAACACTCTGGGCAATTGGAATCCCCTTGGTTTCTACGGTCATGATCACATCAACATCTTGATCAACGTACTGGGTGGCAATCAAGCGACCCACTTCACGTAAAATGTCCGGACGCCCCAGCAAATCGGATAAATAAACATAACCACCTGGTAACAGTCGACTATCATCATTCACTGCTTGGACCAGTTCATCAATTACTGTTGCCGCGTTTTTCTCAGAATATAGTGGCGTCAAACGTGCACCACCACTAGCTCCGGGAAGAGTTTCCAGGCGACCGACACCCCATCGTTCAACTGTATTCCGAATAATACTTAAATCTTCACTAATTGATGACTTAGCTGAGTCATAACGATGGCCAAAAAACTTTAGGGAAACCAGTTCTCGTGGGTGATCCAGTAAATAGCGAGTCATGTCCACTAGCCGGTTGCTTCGTCTAACTTTCATTATGTAGCTCCTTTAATTCATTATGCTGTTAATACAAACGTTTTGTGTACCTTCAAATCATAACATAATTGTTCGTCTTTTAACTGATTTTTCCATAATTTCACTAAAAAAAGCGGACCTCATTCGGCTCGCTTGGTAAATACCAATTATTTTCATTTTAATCGTTAGCTCGCTGCCGATATAACAGGGCAGATAAGTAGATCAGTACTTCAATTGTCGAAGTGAAAAAGCTGACTGGCCAGTTTGTAATGTAGGCTAAGTATAATCCCAGCCAAATTCCCAATAGCGCGAATAAAATTGCTAATCCAATCATCTTGGTCGTGTAGTATTTTGCACTGGCCGCAGGCAGTGTCAATAGGACAAAAATCAATAGCGTCCCCACAATTTGGACTGCCACACTAACGCTCATTGCCAAGAGCAAAAGGAAGATGACGGAAATCACCGTTTCGTTTAACCCGTTCGCTGCTGCACCCTCAGGATCAAATGAGGAAAATTTCAATTTACGGTAAATAAGGAAAACAATCACGAGAACAACCGCAGAGAGGCATACCAGCTGCACAACCTCATGGCGGCTAATGCCGACAACGCTCCCAAACAAGATACTTGTGGCTGAACTGGCAGTTTTACTGGAAAGATACAAAAAGAGAATTCCTAACCCGATGAATAGCGCTGACACTGCCGAAATAACTGACTCTCGGCGAGATTCATCAATACTCAATTGACCAACCATCACTGAACTAAGAATGGTAAATAAAAGCATCCCATTTAAAGCTGGCCAGCCCATAAAAAGAGCAAACGATGCACCAGCAAAACCAATCTCTGAAAGGGTGTGGGTCATAAATGGCATATTCCGCGCCACCACAAAAACCCCAATTACTCCACTAACAATTGCAATAAATGTACCGGCCACAAACGCATAACGCATAAAGCTGAGACTAAACATTGCGCACCTCCTCATCACTTGGTAATTCATTAATGGGGCCGCTTTGGTAAGAGCCATCTGGTAATAACTGCAAGTAGCGTGTTCCATAGCGCTTTGCTAAACCCCAATCGTGAGTGATAAAGAGCACACTCAAGCCATTTTGTTGAAACTTAGCTACAAAATCTAATAAATCGTACTTCATTTCATTGTCTAAACTGGCCGTCGATTCATCCAAAATTAATAGTTGCGGATCATCAACGAGTGCTTGGGCCAAATAGGCCCGCTGCTTTTCACCACCGGATGCTAACCCCAGTGGTCGGTCTTCAATCGTGGTTAAATTAGTTTCCCGAATAATCCGATCTAAACGATGCTGCTCAGTCTTTTTTAACCAAGGCCAGCGTGATTGAGTGAGGTTGAGCGCCACAAAATCCCGGACCGCTAATGGATAGTTAGCCGGTAAGTTGCGAAACTGCGGGACATAACCAATCTTTAAGTGATTGGCCCGACTAATTTCACCGCGGCGGGGCTTCAACTCCCCTAATAAGGCGCGAACCACCGTCGTCTTTCCGGCACCATTTTCACCAATCATCACTAAAAAGTCGCCTGAATTGACCTGAAAACTTAAATTTTCAATGACGGTATGGTCACCATACGCTAAGCTGAGGTCATCAACTGAAATCAATGCCATCTTATTCACCCTGTTCTTGAATCTTAATTAGTTGCTGATACTGTGATTGCATCCACTCGGTATAGGTTTGGTTTCCGTCACGTTGAGGACCGGAACATCGTATTGCCGAGCAAGTTTCAACATATTTTTAATTGTGGAGTTACTTTCCTGCTTATTATTAACGAAGAACGCTACCCGATGTTGACGAATTGCTGATTGCATCGCCGCAATTTCCTTTGGTGAGGGATCATTATCATCCTCAACCGCCTTTGCAAATCGCTGGTTCGCGATTCGGTACCCCAAATTATCTAAAGCATAGTCAAAAACTGGCTCACTCACCAATACAACATTCCGTTGGGGGTCCACGCCGCGTTTGGCTTGCGCAATCGTTTTGTTAAGCGGAGCCAATTGCTTTTGATAACGCCGGGCGCGGGCGTAGTAGTACGCGCGGTGTTTTGGATCCAATTTAGCATACTTTTGGGCTAGTTGGGTGGCCAAATTACTCATTGTGGATGGCTGATACCAAACATGTTCGTTGTTTCCTGCTTTTTTATGGGCCACGTCTCGGCCAACATTAATCACGGTTTGCTCATGATCCGTGGACTTGGTCATTTTTTGCAACCAGGTATCATACCCTAAGCCATTTTCGATCACGACATTAGCTTCGGCTAACTGCTGCGCCTGCTTGGTCGATGGTTGAAAATCGTGTGTATCAACGGCTGCACTATTGATAAAAGACGTCACATCTCCATATTTACCAGCAACACTCTGGGCAACTTCACCATAAAAGTTCAAACTGGTGACCACCCGAATCGGTCGTTGCTGGCGATGTAAATGTGGTTGCCAACCAGTGATCATTAGAATTAAGACACCAACCAAACTAGTAATTAAACCAATTAAACCCCACCGCTTTTTCTTCATCGCACTACTCCCTTATCGTTAATCGTAATTATTACTATTAATCTATAAAAAAATATCTTACCGAACTTTTCAAAAATAATCAACAAAAAAAACTGGGATCACTCCCAGTCATCTTGGATATCAATATTTTTACAACAACATCACTAAATATACTTCACCACAAAAGCCACGCATACTGTTATAAATTCGCTTAGCCCGTGACTCGCTGTGACAGAGGCCAAAAACGGTCGGACCAGTCCCACTCATGTGCGCCATATCAGCGCCTAATTTGAGCATTCCGTCCTTAAGCTTTTTAATCTTAGGATATTCCTTCATTGTTACTGGTTCTAAAACGTTCCCCATTTTGGCAAAGGCATGTTGCCAATGTTCCTGCTCAATGGCCTCGAGTAACCCTTCGTTGTCCAAATGCACAATTTTTTCATAATTAATTTGACGCAGAATCGTCGGCGTTGAAACACTGACGCTTGGTTTGGCAATGACCGCCCAGTAATGAGGGCACTGCGGTAACAAACGGATTTGTTCTCCATGTCCCGTCACGTGGGCAGTGTGACTATAAATACAATACGGAACATCTGAATCAATCGTCAATGATAATTCAGCCAGCTCATTCAAGGATAAGCCCAAATTCCAGCCACGATTGAGGCCACGTAACACTGCAGCAGCATCTGACGACCCACCGCCCAAGCCAGCCGCCACCGGGATATTTTTCTTAATGCGCACCGTGACTCCTTCTGGACGGTGAAACCTGGTCTTTAAGATATGTGCAGCTTGATAGGCTAGATTACGTTGGTCATTCGGTAAAAAGCCGCTATCAGTGTATATCTTAATCGTTTGTGGTCGGGTATGAATATCGATGGTTAAATAGTCTGCTAAATCAATCGAGTTCATCACCATGTTCCATTGCGGCGAACCATCTAGGTAGCGCATTGGTGTATCCAATGACAAATTGATTTTCGCAGGTGCCTTCTCCGTGACAATCATTGCCTCACCCCTCCCTCAGTTGTCTATTTTCTTTTTATAGTAACTTGCTTCATCATTTAAGGCAAGAACAATTCAGGAGGAGCTGTGGATAAAAGCGTCACGAATAAACAAATAAGCTCCAGCACTGATCAAAACCAGCTCTGGAGCTTACTCTATGTTCTTTTTCGTAATCTAAATTATTTGTTTTTCATGCAGTCCATTTGCTAACTGAATAAATTGCAAAAGCGAGAGGGTTTCTGGCCGATTGGTGCTGGCAATCTGAAGATGATCTAAAACGTCTTTGACCGCTTGCTGTTTTGTTTTGTCTTTCCCCATTAATGGTTTCAGATTGTTCCACAAGTTTTTTCGCCGGTGGGCAAAACAGGTCTTAATCAAACTAAATAGCTTGGCTTGATCGAAAGGCTGCTCCGTAAGCGCTGTGGTGCGTGGTGTTAATACCACGATGGCAGAATCAACATTGGGCGCTGGAACAAACGAATGCCGAGATACGCCAAACGCAAGCTGTGCGGTCATCGAGTATTCAATGGCTAAAGTTAAAGCTCCATACTGCTTAGTCCCAACTTTAGCCGTTAGCCGCTCTGCAACTTCCTTTTGCATCATGACACAAATGGCTGCCCATTGCACAGAGCTATTAAGCAGGTTCATCAAAATGGGACTAGTAATGTAGTAGGGTAAATTAGCGACCACTTTAACCGGTCGACTTGGATCAGTAAACTCTTCTTGAATCAACTTCGGTAGGTTTGCCTTCAAAACATCTTGATTAATCACCTTGACATTCTTATACGGTGACAGAACATCCGCCAAAAGTGGCAATAAATCAGTGTCAATCTCCAAGGCTACGACTTCACCAGCTGATTTAGCCAATTGTTCGGTCAAGGCCCCCAAACCGGGCCCAATTTCAATGACATTATCTTGTTTCGTAATCTGGGCAGCATCGACAATCCCCGTCAGCACGTTCAAATCAGTTAAAAAGTTTTGTCCAAACCCCTTTTTGGCATGAATCCCGTACTTTTTAATGATTTCGCGAGTCCGTTGACTACTCCCAATTTCACTTTTGGCCATCTTCATCCTCCTGATTGACTTGTACCATTGCCTTTTGAAATTGTGTTCGAGAGACCCGAAAAACGTTCAGCCGTTTTAGCATTTGCTTTCCGTTACCGTAACCAATTCCCAAAATTTGTCCTAATCGTTCACGACGGTACCGAGCAGTCGCACCACCAACCAAATTGGCCTTTACCATATCAGTTCGGGTAAATTCGGGCTGATCAACCTCTTCTTCAGTATACAAATTACTAAGAGCTTTGCGAATCACCAGCTGCGAGGCATGTTCCACCCCCAAACTGCCGTGCGCTTCTGTCGGTACACCTTGCCGCCGTTGAATAAAGGCGTGCTTCACTCCCGGAATCGCTTGACTGATCATTTTGCGCAGCCGTTCCCCGTTGAAATCCGGGTCGGTAAAAACGATCAAGCCACGCTGCGCCTGGAGCTTCTTTAGTTGCTCAACATCAGCTAACGATAAAGCAGACCCGTTTGTTTCAAACGTGTCTGCATCTACCGCCCGCTGAACTTGTTTCGTATCATCTTTGCCTTCGACAACAATGACTTCTTTAATCTTTTTCATGTGGGACTCTTTCTTTAAATAACCGATCAGCATTTTGATAACTTACCTGGGCAATCGTCTGTGGTGACTCGTCTAATAACTCACTTAATGCCAACACCGTATAATACGTAAAACCAGGTTCATTCTGCTTGCCCCGGTAAGGCATGGGCGTCAGATATGGTGCATCCGTTTCTACCATCATCCGATCTAATGGCGTTACCTTTGCCGCCTCATGCACCGCGGTTGCCCGATGGAAACTCACCACGCCACTGTATGAGAGATGCATCCCCAACGCTAGAAATTTACGAGCCCATTCGGCATCACCAGCAAAACTATGCATAACCCCACCAAAGTCGCCAACATGATTAGCTTTAAGAATTTGGTAGGTATCCGCTAGTGCTTCTCGACAATGAATGGAAACCGGTAAATGAAACTCACGAGCTAACGTTAGTTGTTCTTCAAAAACCCGCTGTTGGACTGCGCGCGGACTAGTATCCCAGTGATAATCTAAGCCAATCTCACCAATACCAACTACACGGGAATCCGCTAACTGAGCTCGAAGTGTAGTTTGGGCTTTTTGATCATAATCCTTAGCATCTTCCGGATGCCAGCCAACGATGGCGCGCAGTTCAGAATACTGATGCGCTAATTGAAGCGCGCGTTCATTCAGGACCTGATTTGAACCTACCATATTCATCGTTACTACGCCATAATGACGCGCCCGAGCCAGGTAAGCCGGCACGTCATCATAAAAACAATCATCATTCAAATGAGTATGGGAATCATAAATTTTTAATGGAATGACTGGACTAACCATTCTGGACTCCTTCACAACCGCTTAATTAGCCAATTTCTGAACCAGGAACCAGACTATCTGGCAGAATCAGCAATTGAACCTCACCATCATGTTCAGCAGATAGTAACATTCCTTGGCTTAATTCACCACGCATCTTTCGTGGCTTCAAGTTGGCAACAAATGCTACCTTCTTCCCAACCAGCTTTTCATGTTCTGGATACCATTGTGCAATTCCAGACAGAATTTGCCGACCTTCTGGTGTGCCATCGTCAATTTGGAATTTTAGTAATTTATCCGCTCCTTGAACGTGACCAGCGGCTTTAATTTCACCAACTTGTAAGGCTACTTTATCAAAGGCTTCAATCCGAATTGCTTTCTTTCCGGTCGTCTGCTCTTGTTCCTTCTGTTGAGCTGCTTTCTTGGCTTGTTCCATTACCTTACGCCCCTTTTGCTTGGTATTAGCCGTCATTTGGGACTTCAAGAAAGCAACTTCTTCCTTTACATCACGCCGCGGGAAGATGGGTTTCCCCTTCTTAACCACAATGATCGTTGCCGGAAAATCATTAAATGATAAGTCATTCAGGGTTATTTCAGTATCTGCTAACCCTAATTGTTGCAAAATTTCCTTTGGTGCATTGGTCATTGTTGGTTGCAAGAGTGCTGCAATAAACCGCAATGCTTTTGCCAAATGAGTCATAACATCAGATAATTCAGCTTTTTTATCCTCATCCTTAGCTAATACCCAAGGTTCGGTTTCATCAATGTACTTGTTGGCCCGGGAAATCAATTTCCAAACATTAGCTAAGGCTTCTGCAAAGTGACATTGATCCATCAAATCACTGTATTCGGCAAGTACATCTACGGCGGTTTGTTCAAGATCTTGGTCATATGGCGTCGTTGCCGTGTTGGTCCCCTGAACTTGACCACCCTGGTACTTATTAATCATCGCTACCGTCCGGTTAAGCAGGTTTCCGAGGTCATTAGCCAGGTCAAAGTTTACTTTATCAACAAAGTCTTCCGGACTGAAAATTCCATCATTACCAAATGGCATTGCTCTCAACAGGTAATAACGTGTGGCATCTAAACCGTAACGTTCCACTAAGGTTTGTGGGTAAATGACGTTTCCCTTTGACTTGGACATCTTGCCGTCCTTCATCGTTAACCAACCGTGACCAATGACATGCTTTGGTAATGGCAGTCCAAGGGCATGCAGCATGATTGGCCAATAAATCGTGTGGAAACGGACAATTTCTTTACCGACCATGTGCACATCTGCCGGCCAGTACTTCTTAAATAAGCTGTCGTCATCTGAACCGTAGCCAAGCGCCGTAATGTAGTTTGACAGCGCATCAATCCACACGTAAACCACGTGTTTAGGATCATTTGGCACCTTAACCCCCCAATTGAAGGAAGTTCGCGTCACCGCTAGATCTTCAAGCCCTGGTTTCAGGAAGTTATTGACCATTTCGTTCATCCGCGTGTGTGGTTCAATGAAATCCGGATGTTCCTTGTAATAGTCCATTAACCAATCGGCATACTTGCTCATCTTGAAGAAATATGATTCTTCTTCGACCAATTGAACTTCATGACCCGATGGTGCTTTCCCGCCGATAACCTTACCATTATCATCACGGTACACTTCCGCAAGCTGACTTTCCGTGAAGTATTCTTCATCATCCACTGAATACCAGCCGGTATACTTGCCCTTGTAAATATCACCTTGATCCAGTAGCTTTTGGAAAATCTTTTGAACTGCCCGTTCATGATAGTCATCTGTAGTCCGAATGAACTTATCGTTGGTAATATCTAAAGTCTTCCATAACTTTTTAATGCCCGCAGCCATTTGGTCAACGTACTCTTGGGGCTTCATTCCTAACTGTTCAGCCTTTTGTTCAATCTTCAAGCCGTGTTCGTCCGTCCCGGTCAAATAAAAGACATCATAACCAGTGAGTCGCTTAAAACTAGCTTCTGCGTCGCAGGCAATTGTAGTGTATGAATTTCCAATATGCAGTTTGCCAGATGGATAATAAATCGGTGTTGTAATGTAGTATGTTGGTTTGGTGTCAGCCATTCCGCATTCCCTCTTTCTCATGTGGTAATTAAAAATAGTATAGCAAAGAACACCCAAAAATTCGATTATTACCGCCCATTTATTGGGTACGGCTTAAAAAAGGTCGAGCTGTTTGGGATCTCGGGGAACTAGTCCACAAAAATGCAATCCCATAATTTTCTGTAAGGTTTGCGCATTTGGTGCAGCATCCCGTCCAGAGTTATTGTTAAAGATTACGCAAACCTCTCTTGGTGCTGGCTGTAATGCTAAAATACGTTGACTCAGGTTTCGCAACTGTTCATCAGAATACCGGTATAAAGTCCGCTTCTTTCGCCATTCCTGTCCTGGGTGATTCCATCCCTGCGTATTCCGTCCATGAAGACGAATCAGTACCAAATTCGGATTAGTAGTGGCCAGATAAAAGGGCACCGAGGCTTCAATCTGGTTAGGTTCATCCGCAGCCACCAACGTCAGTTTTAAGTCCTGACAATAGCCAACTAATGATTTGACCACTGCCGAGCGATACCAACTCCGATTTCGCAATTCAATGGCAATCGGTAACGATCCCATCCACTGACGGACCTTCATCAAGTACTCAATATTTTTTACTGTGGCATCAAATTGTGGTGGAAATTGGAAGAGGACTGTTTTGAGTTGATTAGTTGCCAATAATGGACGAAGGACCTGCTTAAAACGCGCAAACATTTCCGGTAATGAAATTCCATCTGGCGTTACCGCTCGTGGATGCTTCGTCATGGATTGGTGGGCTTTGACAATGAACTGAAAATCAGGACTCACATCATTAATCCATTGCTGCACCGTTTTTAATTGGGGCAGCGCGTAGAAAAAGGTGTCCACTTCGACTGCTGGCAAATACTGGGCATATTCCCGCAAGGTCACTGGCCGTGGTTCATTGATAAGTGCGGGATGCTCCGTCCAAGTCGTCAAAGCGAGTGTCGTCTTCATCTAATCCCTCCTTTTCTAAATAAGAATTTGGACTCATTTACTCATAATTCGGCTTTTAATTAAAAAACGCTAAGTGTATATTTTTAACTATATTCAGGCGTTTTATGCATAATCTATCATTTCGTCACGAAAAAACAGTAATTAATTGCACTCGACTGAATAGCCTTCAGCATTCATTTTTTATTACTTTCTCATAGTACCACAAATCCCTTTAAAACGGCATTTCTTCGTGTTATTTTAAGGATGAAATGAAAGGAGACGATAGTTATGTTTAAACACTTATTACACCGTTTACCAACCACTCACCAGATAAGTCAGCATGAACGTAAGGATCGTCTGCCACGGATCTGGAAAGTCGCGGGTAAAACCATTAATTTTAGTTAACCAAAAAGGGAGCGTGACAGAAGTCATTTATGACTTCGTTTTCACGCCCCCGAAAGCACAAATAGGCCTCCAGAGTTCGGCTTTGCCGAGCACTGGAGGCCATTTGTGTACTGCGCTGTTCGCTTTTTATTAAAGTAATCGTGTTTGTGTCACAACCCCCTTTTACTTATGCAGTCTTCATTTCGTGACTCACTCCAAAAGTAATAAAGAATGAAACGAGCATAAAAAAGGCCACTACTAAGTATGGTGCCTGGTAGTTCATATCAAGTAAGGCTCCAGAGAGCAGTGGACCAACAATGTTGCCAATGCTTGTTAATGACATGTTAATCCCGTTCAACAACCCCTGATTACTTTCACTCATCTTGGTCAGTAAAGTCGTAATTACCGGGCGCAACATATCAAAACCTTCATAAACCACTAACGTGGCCACAAATAACTGCCAGTGAGAATGATCATAAATCACAATCAGCGTCCCGATCACACTAATGAAGAAGCTCCACCGAATAATCTGGACTTCACCGAACCAAATCACAAGGTGATCAAATAAAAAGACTTGCAACAGCAAAGACAATACTCCATTCACAGTTAAAACAGCCGCAATGGTAGTTAGATCGAAATGGTGAACTTGGTTAACGTACAGACTATAAATGCTTTCAAAGCCGGCCAGGCCAAAGGCAGAGACGAGAATCATTACGAAGAGAACCACCAGGGCCGGGGTCATCATCTTTTTCACGGCATCCCAACTACTGCCGGCCAGCTCTTCATCTGCCCGCTCGGTATGGCTTTGCCGCTCTTCTTGTTCATCCGCCGGCAAGGCAAAGAACGCCACAATGGCACTAATAATGCCCAAAACTCCGGCAACCCAAAATGGCATTTTATAGCTAATGTTGGCCAGCAGACCACCAAGTCCGGGGACGAGCATTAAACCACCACTAAAGGCCGCAGAAAGGCCATCAACCGCCCGTGACAAGTCAAATAGCCAGAGCTTACTAGTCGCAGCAAAGACAAATTCAGCGAGGCCGAAAACAATCAGCCCCCAAACTAACATCGGTTTTCGACCCGTCCGATCAGAAATACGGCCTATGATCGGCGAAGCAACAAATTGCACGAGGGCAAATAGCGATGACATCATTCCCATATCAAATGCCGAAAAGTGATATTCATTCCGGATAAACGGCATGACCGGGAAAATGAGACTCATCCCTAAACAAATTAAAAATTCACAAAATAAGACAATTCCAATTGTATATTTGACCTGTTTACTCATTGAATCGCCCTCCTTTCGTCTTAGTACGTACAAAGAAGCCCCCAAAGGTTGGCAAGCCATCTTTGGAGACCACAATTTTATTTTAAATTCAGTCTATCATTTAACATCTAATTCAGCAAAGTATTTAGTGGCATCTGCTTGAATCATTGTAAAATCAACTGGCAAGTTTAAAGTTTGTTGGTTAATGGCCAACACTTTAGCTGCTGGATTAGCATACTGCAGTAACCCCGCAAATGGATATACTTTCATGGACGTTCCGACAATAACAACCAAATCGGCATTGGCCATCGCATTCACTGACTGTGAAATGGCCGCTTGAGAAATTCCTTCATCGTATAACACGATGTCTGGGCGTAAGCTTCCTCCATCCTTCTCATGAATCCGACTCTTTAAATAATCGGCCACTGGAACTGTTTCATGACATTTTTCACAGTAGACGTGGTAAAGATTGCCATGAAAGTCGACTAAATGCTTCGTTCCTGCTTCTTCATATAAATTATCAATATTCTGGGTAATTACGGTTGCCCGATCCTGCTGCGTTAACGCCGCCTGTTTTTCATGAATCACATTGGGCCGTGCATCCGGAAAGTACAGGTTCTGTTTGCAGTAATTGTAGAAACCCTCAGGATCTTCCACAAAGTAACGGTGGCTCAAATAGTATTCCGCATTTTTATTTTGCGTATACAAGCCGTTAGCAGAACGAAAGTCTGGAATCCCGGAAGCCGTGGAAACCCCCGCACCTGTTAGAAATACGATGTGGTTTGCATCATCAAAAAGTTGTTGTTCTGCGACTGCCATTTGATCACTTCCTTACAATAAATGGCACGTTTAGTTCCTTTAATAGTTGTTCCACTGGTTCGTCGTACATCTTAACAAATGCTTGGGCACGATCTTTCCCTGCGGGCCCATGTAAGGTAAAGGAATTTTGATGGTCATTCCGCCGAAGGCCAATGTAAACATCATCATGTCCCTGCCGATCCTTCATATCTGAATGGAAGATTTCAAAGACCTGCCGGACCTTAAGCCGTAGTTGTCGCGCGCTTAATACAGGCGAAACCGTTGTAAATTCATTATTATGCAATGCTGGCAGTCCCCACTCAAGGAGTTGCGCATCAAAGAGCTGATACAATTTGACGATTTGTCGCCGCATTTCAAATGGAGAATCAATCCGTCGTTCCGTAATTTGATCATACATCTTTTGGGCAGCTGCGAATGCGACTGGATAATCAGTGGTCAGTTGATCCTTAAATTGGTCAATGTGGTCACCATAAAAAACCAGTGCGTCTAGTAGCGTCAATAGCCGAAGTGTCCGTTCATCGTCATCGCCCTGGTCGTTTTCTTTAGAAATTGTAGCTTGAATTCCTTTTAGATATTCGGCTTCGACTTGTTCATCAATCAAGCCGTGCTTCCGTTGCTCAGCCACCACCACCCGGTGCATTGCGACGTCATATAAATCAGTTGACATAATCATCATTTGTTCATCCAACTGTTCATCACCAAGTGAGAGCTGGAAGAAGATCTGCGGAAAGCCCCGCAGAAGCATCAATAAATGCAATAATTCATGGGAAGCCGTATAGTTTGGCGCCGTCATGTCAGTCACCGTAATTACTAAACCGCCTGGCAATGTTGTTTGCCGAGCCTGATCATGACGAACATAGCCAACGGGTTCCTTATCTTGATCAAATTGCACGAAAACACTGCCCTCCGGATAAAGCTCATTGACCGCATCCAACAAGCTTTGGGCTTCCTGGTTTAATTGAAATGGTTTCGGCATGTTATTGCTCCTTTCGTAACTGCTGTAATAGTTGCTTAGCGACCGCTGTATCGACTTTCGGCACGGTCCGCAATAATTCCGTTAATGGTTCAATTTCATTAGTATTAGCACCGACACTAATTGCAAGTGAACGATACTGTAATTTCATATGACCGGATTGAATGCCCGTCGTGGCAAGTGCCCGTAATGCCGCTAAATTTTGCGCTAAGCCAACACTGGCGAGCACCGCACTGAATTCTTGCGCACTTTTAATCTGACTGATTTGATAATTAACTTTGGATTGAGGGGTCAATTTGATGGATCCACCAACCACCCCCACCGTTAATGGAATAGTAAGCATCCCTTCTAGCCCATTATTAACTAATCGCCACTGACTTAAGCCACGATACTGACCGTCACGGGCCGCATAGGCATGGGCGCCAGCTTCAACCGCACGCCAATCATTACCGCTGGCGATCACCGCAGCATCAATTCCGTTCATAATTCCCTTATTATGGGTCACTGCGCGGTAAGGATCTGCTTGCGCAACTTCACTCAACTCTGCAATCCGTTCAGCAACTTGGTGCCCCGTCATTTTCTTTGTCGCAAGCTCGTCATTATGTACTAAACACTTCACCGTTTGCACAGCATCAACTGCATAATTGCTCAAAATCGCTGCTAAAACATGCCAGTCATGTTGTTGACAATATTCACCAACGGCTTCTGCCATCGTGTTCACACTATTGGCCCCCATGGCTTGATCAACGTCAATGAGAATGTCCAAACTAAGGAACCGTCCAGTGCGCCGCACCTGATAGTTTTTCGCACCCGCTCCCCGTTTTTTCATCGATGGGTGTGCATCATTAGCAACTTGCAAAATAACTTCACGATTTTTTTGACACCATTCACTAAACTGCTGCTCATCCGCATCACTAATCAGAACCTGGCCACGCACAATCCGGGTTTGTGGATCAGCTTGAAAGCCACCACTGGCTGAAATCCGTTTGGCACCATTACATGCAGCAGCAATTACTGACGGTTCTTCAATGGCCATTGGGACAACATAATGTTGGCCATTCACCTTGAGCTGGATTGCTACCCCTTCTGGGAGCTGATAGTCCATCACGTAATTTTCGATCAATTCGTTATTAATTGACGTGGTCTGGTCGCGTAACGTTTGTTCTTCAGTTGACGTTAACTGACAATGTTTCGCAATCAACCGCTGCCGTTCAGTGACTGATTTTTGGTAAAGTCCTTTCATCCAATCATTACGCATGATCGTCACCATCCCGAGTTTGGCGGCGCTGAATATACTCTGTAATAATTCCTTCACGAACCCCACTTTCCGAGAAAATAACCCGGCCATCACTGTTGCGTTGTAAAAGGCAAATCAGAGGCAGCATTCCACCAACGATGATGTCCGCCCGATCACTTTCCAAACCTGGCATCTTTTTTCGCTGGGCAAGATTCTTACTTAATAACTCCCGGTAAGTAGAATAGACAATCCGTGAAGTTAAACGATAACCATGAATTCCCCGGTACTTTGACCGTCGGTGAGTCTTGCTCATCCTTGCAAGTGTCCGGTTGGCACCACCTAACAAAACAATTGGTACCCGGTTAGCGTAACGTAGCCAGGGCACCTTATTGTAGCGTTGCGTCACCATTGTCTGGGCCCGAAACAACTCAGCTGCTCGAACAAAGCCTCCCAGATGGAATTGTTCTGAAAGATTAACCGCGCCAAATGGCAAAGAAATCATATCCCGAGCCTTCCGGTGCTGGACCAAAACTAACTCACAACTGGCCCCACCAACATCTAAAATTAAGCAGTGGTCCAATTTAAGTGTTCGAACAACCCCTAAATAGTCGTAATAAGCTTCCTGACGACCCGACAAAACTCGTAGTTCAATGCCAGTCTCATTTTTAACCCGAGCTAAGAACTCCTGCTGATTGCGTGCTTGGCGAACCGCTGCCGTGGTAATGGCAATTACTTGCACATTGTTAAAGCGTTCATAGACCTTTTTAAAACGCTTCAGGGCAGCAATGGTATGGTTCATCGCCTTGGTTTGCAAGATTTTTTCGGGGCCCATCCCTTCAGAGAGTCGTGTATTTTCCTTGACCCGCTTAATCTCGTGAAACGTTCCATTTGGATTGATCTGGGTTATTGCTAACCGTGCGGAATTAGACCCTAGATCAACAATCGCGAGGTTCTCCACGACCCATCACCTTCTTTTTGATTTTTTTGTCGAAAATATACCCTTTTAATGGTACCATGATATTTCTTCACTAACATTAGTAAAGTTAACCTATTTCAAAAAAATTATCCCACTAAGCGTCAGCTGCTCACTATGTTAAAATAAGTAAGTTCAATTATCTGTCAATGGAGGTCTTGGCATGGCAACTACAAATGAAAAAATCGTTGAACAAGCACGTGTTGATCAAGTCATTCAAAATATTGATCAGCAAATTCAACAGACCAAGCAAGCCAGCAAAGCGGCGCATCAAGAAACTCGCGCGGTTGAACAAAACTACGGTGAAAATGCCTCAATCAACCGTTACGAAATTGATGATATTGCTGAATCTCGCTCCGCTCTGGAACAACAACGCCAATTGGTTGCCCGGGCTACCGAAAATGAAGACATTCTCAAGCGGCAGTTAGCCACCCTCCAAGAACTGCACAAGTCACCTTACTTTGGACGGATCCAAATTCAAGAACCAGGCAGTGATGAAGTTGAAACCCTCTATATCGGCATCGCCTCATTGATGAACAGCGATAAGACCGACTTTTTAGTTTATGATTGGCGAGCACCCATCTCCAGTGTGTACTACAACGGAACTCTCGGAAAAGTCACCTATGATACACCAGCAGGTCCACAAACGGTCAAACTCGTGCAAAAACGTCAGTTCACCATCGTGGATGGCAAGATCACTAACATGTTTGACACTAACGAAACGGTTGGCGATGAAATGCTTCAGGCAGCGCTTAGTCAGCAAAATGATCAAACCATGCAAAACATCGTGGCCACCATTCAGCAAGAACAAAACGATATCATCAGAAATACCAGTAGTGACCTCCTCGTCGTCCAAGGGGTAGCCGGCAGTGGGAAAACTTCGACAATTCTGCAACGAATTGCCTACCTGCTCTATCACGCTAAGGAATCTTTAAACGCCGACCAGATTGTCCTGTTCTCACCTAACCAGCTTTTTAGTCAATACATTTCTGAAGTGTTACCTAGTTTGGGGGGAACGCAACATGCGGCAGGTCACCCTCGCTGGCTTTTTAAAACGACGTTTTGAAGGGCTCAATGTGGAAACCATTTTTGATCGGTATGAACAGCAGAATCATGCTCCTCAAGCCGGCCAGCACTTTCTTGAATCGGCTGCCGCAATGAAAGCAGTGCAACAGTACTTAAGTGAATTGCAGACTGGCCAGCAACAACTCAGTTTTACCGATATTAATTTTCATGAACGAGTCTTCTTCAGCGCCCACCATATTGCAGACATTTTCAACCAGCAGCCAGTGGCAATGTCAATACCAGACCGGCTCATTCGCACCAATAACATTCTCATCCGCGAAGTGCAAAAACGTTCCCGTCAAGAGGCCCAAAAAGATTGGCTGCAAAAAGAGCTTAATCAGCTCGACACCCAGGAAATTCACCGTTTAATGGGTAAACATACTATTGATGATTTCCCTGATGAACAGGCTCAAGCTCGTTATTTGGCTCGTCGACTAGCTCATCAGCGGCTGCGCGTCGTTGCTGATGCAGTTTATAACAATTACTTCTTAGATTTCAGTAGCCAGTATACTGATTTCCTTCATCATCTCCACTGGCCGGCAGCAGTTCCGACTGCAACCCGACATACCATTATTGAACAATACCGCCACGCCATTGAATTTCATCGGTTGCCACTAATGCATACCGCACCACTCATGTACTTACGGGACCTCATTACCGGGAACGGGCAAAACCGAGACTTCCAATTCGTCTTTATTGATGAAATGCAAGATTACTCCTCCGCGATGCTAATCTATCTTCACCACACGTTTCCAGAAGCCCGGTTTACGATTTTGGGTGATAGTGAACAAGCGCTTTTCTATCCTCTTCAACTCCCTGAACAGTTGCTAAAGACCGTGGCTGAAGATCTTCAAGCGCGCCATCCAAAACTAATCACCCTCCGGCAAAGCTACCGGTCAACAACTGAAATTACCAACTTTGCTAAGGCCCTCCTCCCAGATGGGCAACAAATTCATGCCTTTACCCGCCATGGGGACATCCCAATCCTGGCGATGACCTATAATGATCAAGAATGGGCAGCGCAGTTGGCGAAACTGGCCCAGCAAGAACTCCAGTCCTTCCCGACGGTGGCGATTCTAACTAAAAATCAAACTCAGGCGCAAAAGGTCTACCATGCTCTTTATCGAAAAGTCTCGACTCTTTCCCGGTTAACGAGCCACGACACCCAACTACCACATCGTGGTGTGGTCATCCTCCCTGCTTATTTAGCCAAGGGATTGGAATTCGATACGGTGATTTTATCAGACGTGAGCCAACAGGCATTAGGCAAGCAAGCTACCGGCCTACTGTACACCATGGCGACCCGGGCCATGCACCGGTTATCCATGATCAGCAACGGGCCTGTGAGCGACGCCTTTACTGAGACTGCGACTCGCCAACTGGTGGTTAATCGTGAAGCAATGGAAAAGGGGGAATAATTATCAACCAACACCAAATTAAATTTGCTGAACAGATCTTTAAATTGCTCAGTAACGAAAAACGGATTCGAATCCTCTATTTACTGGAAAATCATTCATTCAACGTCAGTGAGTTAAGTGAACAACTCGAACTTCCCCAACCAAGTGTCTCCCATCAATTGGCTCTACTTCGCCAGTACCAGTTGGTCCAAGCCCATCGAGATGGTAAACAAATTTTTTACACCCTTGATGACCCCCACATCATCGAAGTGTTAAATGATATGCTCGCGCACGTTCAACATACGATGAATCATCGTGATCATTGGAATCATCAAATCTAAAACTAAATTGGGAGTGAGACAAAAGTCATCAAATCGGACTTTCCAGCCGATTTGATGACTTTGTATTCGAACCCCCGCAAGGATGGCTAGGTTGGTCAACCGCTGATTCATCAGTGGTTGAACTGCCAGCCAGCTACTGTGCTGTTACATTTTTACCTTAAAAATAGTAAAGAGGTTGGGGGTAATTCCCAGTCTCTTGTTTTTTATAAACATATGTAATATATTGAATATGTTATATAAAGGAGATGTCAACATGAATTTAACTTTGATTACAATTACATTTTTGACGGTTAATTTGGATTTCTTCGTGATCTTACTCTTCTTATGCCAGCACTTTGCGCTACGGGATGTTCTGAGCGGGTATCTAATGGGCCTGTTAATTTTAATGACCAGTGCCTTTTTAATTGGGCAAACCTTGCAGCACTTTCTTCCAGAATGGTTGCTAGGTCTTTTAGGACTCATTCCAATTTGGACGGCCCTGCACGATCGTGACGAAGAATTTCAAATTAGTACCCAGCGTCGGCCAATTCTCACCACCCTACTGACTTATCTATCTGTCTGTACCGGGTGCAACTTGTCACTCTTTTTACCCGTCCTCGCCAATCAATCGTGGATCACGTTTGCGCTGACGATCGCCTACATTGGTCTACTCACAATTCTGATTGTCTTTTTAATTAACTGGATCCGCCAGTTCCAGCTCGTCCAATCTTTAATTCGCCGCTGGGGAGAACCACTAATGAAGGTTTGTTACATCGGGATTGGCATTTATGTTCTATTCGATAGTGGTTTAGTTCACCATTTAATTACTTTTATTTAGTAAAATATCCTTGGTTTATTCCGGCAACCGGTTTATAATTAAATTTCAATTAGAAAGATATGGAGGTTGTGATTATGGATCAAAAGCTCAAGGTCGGCGTCATTGGTGCCACCGGAATGGTAGGCCAACGCTTTGTTACGCTATTGGCGAACCACCCATGGTTTGAAGTAACTGTGGTGGCAGCAAGTAAACACAGTGCTGGACAAAAGTACGGTGACGCAGTCAAAGACCGGTGGAAGATGGGCGATACCCCAATTCCTGATGGTGTCAAGGATCTCACAATCTTGGATGCGGAAAATGTTGATGAGGTTGCGTCCCAAGTTGATTTTGTCTTCTCGGCAGTCCACATGTCAAAAGATGAAATTCGCAACATCGAAGAAGAATATGCCAAGCATGAAACCCCAGTTGTTTCTAACAACAGTGCTCACCGGTGGACCCCGGACGTACCAATGGTAATTCCGGAAATTAACCCCGAACATACTGACATAATTAAGTATCAACGGCAACGGTTAGGAACGGAACGTGGTTTCGTGGCGGTTAAGCCCAATTGTTCTATTCAAAGCTATACCCCAGCACTGGAAGCCTGGAAGAAGTTTGAACCAACCCAAGTGTTGGCATGTACTTACCAAGCAATTTCTGGAGCAGGAAAAACATTAGAAACGGCTCCTGAAATTCAAGGCAACGTCATTCCTTACATTCCTGGTGAAGAAGCCAAGTCTGAAGATGAACCACTGAAGATCTTCGGTCACGTTGATGATGACAAGAAAGCCATCGTCAAGGCAGAAAGCCCCGTCATTACAAGTCAATGTTTGCGGGTTCCAGTTTTGTATGGTCATACCGTAGCTTCCTTTGTAAACTTCAAGCAAAAGCCAACTAAGGAAGACTTAATCCAAGCATTGGAAGATTACAGTGGAGTTCCCCAAGAACTGAACTTGCCAAGTGCGCCTAAGCAATTCATCCAATACTTAGAAGATGACTTCCGGCCACAAGTACGTTACGATGTTAATTTCGAACACGGCATGGGAATTTCAATTGGACGCCTTCGTCCAGACAAGCTTTTTGATTGGAAATTCATTGGTTTATCCCACAACACGGCACGTGGTGCTGCTGGTGGTGCGATTGAATTTGCGGAACTACTAAAGGCCCAAGGTTACATTCAACCAAAGTAATGATATTAAAAAGACAACCGTAACGAGAAATTAATCCTGTTACGGTTGTTTTTTTATACTGTCCGGTTCCATAAAAAGCTGTTCAATAACGCGTTCACGTCTGGATTGGAATGCAATCGACTGTGCGATGCCTGCTTGCCTTTCATCTCCTGTTCTTGATAGGACTTTGCACGAGAGGCAACCAAGTAACGCATTGATTGCGCCGATTGAACGGTGAGGTCACCATCCGTTCCTGAACCCTTATCTCCATAAATATTCAGCACCATCGCCGAACGTGGATACGTTTTGCGTAGCCCTTCTAGATAGCGATATTGCTTCGTAACGTTATTCAAAGGATGACCATTTTTGGCTAGACGATCATGATTCTTATTCGTGTCAGCCATGACCAGGCCATTAAAGTGACCAGCAATCGCCACCTGCTTATTCAAACTGGGCAGACGCTGATCATCACCATATTGCCGTAGATAATACATAATCGCCATGTTCCCCATCGAATGACCTACTAAATTGATCCGCTTAAAACGGTACTGATTTTGTAACGTGACAATCACGTTCCGGACCCAGCGGCCATCCGTTCGATAGTTACCGTTCCGTGGATTATCAAAATTCACTTCGACAATTGGATTCGTACTCTTGGCCTTAATTTCACACTACCATTTGGACGGACATTGGCCCGGATCACCGCATTCTTGCTCGTAATTCCTTCTTTAACCGCCCCATTCACCATATATTCTTCAGCGTGGTAACTGCTTCCATAGCCGTGGAAAAATAATGTAGGCGTTCCAATTGTCGTTCGCCCGTTAACGGGGTGATACGAAACAGTTTTAGCAAATAACCGACCAGAGTAATAACTAAAACCTAATCCAGCAACTACCAGAATCACCAGTAGCCACCACCATCTTTTTTTCATCCTAATCCTCCTGGGCACCGTGCATCCGGTGAAGCGAATGTTTCAAAATAAACGGTGCTAAAATCGTTGCTAAGACAATAACAGTAATGATATCTGAGTAGTATTTTTCTGACAGTAAGTGGGCTTGAAAACCAATTTGGGCCGTAATCAATGACATTTCACCTCGGGCAATCATCCCGCTCCCGATAATGTAACTACTGTTGAGGTCAAAGCCAGTTAGCTTAGCACCGCCCCCACAACCTAGGAGCTTCGTCAGACAAGCTAGTACGGTCATCATGATGATGAACCACAATGAATCCAGGAAGTGGTCAAAACGCATACTTAACCCTACATTCACAAAAAAGATCGGAATAAACATCGCATAACCAATCGGAACAAAGCTGCGGTTAATTACTTCTTTTTTCTTCGTATTCGCAATGGCGATTCCCGCAAAGAATGAACCAACAGCCCCGCTCAGGTGAACGGCATCCGCTAAAGCGGCCATTCCTAGACATAAAATCATCGCCACAACGCTCGGTGCCGCGGTCGTCAACAAGTCAGAACTGATTTCCATTAAATATGGTGCCAACCACCGCACCAAAAGGTAAGTACCACCAAAAAAGATCACCTGTAAAAGAATAACTAATGGCAAACTCATCCGCTGTCCTGATTGGCCATTCATCATACTAATCAGGATACTCAAAAGGAACACACCACCGATATCGTCAGCGACGGCTGCCCCTAAAATCGTGGCCCCTTCTTTACTGCCAAGTTGGTTGTAATCCCGGAGGACCGCTACAGAAATACTGACTGAGGTTGCAGAAAAGATCACCCCGATAAAGAGCGATTCAAACCACTGCATTCCGTACAGGTCAGCGGCCACGCCCATTACGACAATCGGGAGAATCATTCCCATCAAGGCAACCACTACCGCTGGTTTTAGGTACTTTTTGAGCAAGCTCAAATCACTTTCTAAGCCGGCAATGAACATTAAAATAATGACCCCAATTTCTTGAAACTCATTAATCATGTGGGTCTGGGTAATCCATCCAAAAACCGCGGGACCCATCACAATACCGACTAAGATCTGTCCGATCACATCAGGAATTCCCATCCGCATACTAAAGTGTGAAACAACCTGAGTGACTAACAAAATAATGGCTAACGTTGCAATAAAGTTCATAAAATCCTCCGTGATTTAGTGGCTACCAATTACTTGGTGTCGCGACGTAGTCATCAACGCCGTCCGGATTGCCGGACCATTTGAATTTGTCATACCAAATAGCGTGTTGCTGTTGGTGTAAGGCGTCAATCATTAACATTTCGTTGGTGCTCAAAGTGAAATCAAAAATATCAGCGTTTTCCTGCATTCGCTGTTCGTGCGTCGTTTTCGGAATGGCAACAAATCCGTGTTGGAGGCTCCAACGTAATTCTACTTGGGCAGTCGTCTTGCCATGCCGTTGGGCAATTTCATGAATTCGTTTATTTTGAAGCAACTTTCCGTTACCAAGTGGAGACCAGGCTTCTAGCTGAATCCCTTGTTGTCGACAAAATTCGACAATTGGGCGTTGCAAAATGCCTGGGTTGAATTCAATTTGGTTAATGGCTGGTAGAACCGTTGCGTGATCAATCAAGTTGATCATCCGGCCATTATCGAAATTGCAGACCCCAATGGCACGTGCCTGACCATCCTTCAAGATGGCTTCCATGGCCCGCCATGTTTCATTAAACTTACCATTAACTGGCCAGTGCTCTAACAACAGGTCGACATGGTCCGTCTGGAGATCCTTAAGTTGGCCTTCAAAGCCGCGCCGAACGCGATCATAATCCCCCTGATCACCGTTAAAAATCTTGGTAGTGAGAAAAATTTGCTCCCGGTTGACGATACCAGCTGTGATGGCATCTTGAATTCCGGCACCAACACCGGATTCATTTCCATATTGCTTGGCCGTATCAATCAGGACGTAACCATTTGCTAAGGCAGTTTTAACCATTGCCCGCGTTTCATCTAACGGTGTTTTCCAAACCCCTAAGCCGAGCTGTGGGATTTTCACACCATTATTTAATGTAATTTTTGGCTGTAAATTTGTATTCATCCTCGACACCTCCTATTAACATTATAAACTGATTAGAAAAAATTATATAGAAAAAGTCGTCCAGTCGCTAAAATGCAACTAGGCGGCTTTTACCTACCCATTTTCCTGAATTCTTTGCACCATCTTTTGGTAATCGTCATCAGCAAAAATTTCCTGATGAACTTGGTTACTCAATGCTGCAGCATCGCTAGCAAATGAATAAACCGGTCGGCCATTATTGGCGAAGCGCTCAATCCAATCCTGATACTTAGTTTCCCGATTAATATCGAGGTAGGCTGTACAATCATGCATTAACTCTGCAACTCGTGGTTGGGAGATGCTGGCGTAAACATGAACGTTGTGGAAACGCATGTAGTTCAACAAGGTTGGGCTAACTAATGAGAAGGCCGCCACATGAAATTCGTAATCCGGTAGCGCCTGTGCCAATTCGGCTAAATGAATCATTGAATCGGACGCGGTCAGGGTGAAAAACTTGCCCTTAACTGGCTTCGTCAGTTGTGGCAATTGACCATGCTGGGTAATGGTTGACCAGTCTAAACTATGATATTGCCACCACTTTTCTCGCATTCGACCAGCGGACTGCAAATTCCACGGTTTGTCGGGAGAAGCATAGTGAATAATCTTTGGTTGAGGACAATTAAGCATCTTTTCAAAATACCCCGGCGCATTCCTAGGAGCTAAGGAAACGTCTCGATCATAACCAATCACATAGTTATACTCCAAGCCTAATTCTAAATACCGGTGATTAAAGAATTGATTTAAAACCGTCTGATCGGCATCTGAAATCCCCTTTTGCTGTGCCGCGACCAGCATGTTATCGACCAATTCGGGATCCTCGCGCAGCTTCATGTTGTTGAACAGAATAATTCCAGCATTAAAAATATCTGCTAAGAAGACATCATGGACCGCCGCAATTGGATAATCACCAAGGTCCATTGTCCACAATTCGCTAATGCTTTGATCAACAATCGCATCACTATCAATGTACAGTGCACGATCTTCAGTAACCAGCCGTGGAATCATTAAACGTCCATAGGTAATCTTACTAATGTGGGCTTTAGGCGACTCAGCATTACTGAATAATTCTGGATTAATCTTTAAATCAACTAGCTCACTACCAAGCTGCTTTAACCGGAGATTTAAGTTAAAAAAGTACTCTTGAGGAATATCTGAATTAATTAAATAAATTTTGACACGCCGCAAATGGTACACGATCGACTTAATTGTCGTGGTAATTTGCTCCGTATAATGATTGTCACCAGAAAGGACAATCGCTCTTTTAGTTCCCATTAGATTTCTTGCTCCTTTGTTAATGCATCCAGCACCGTTAGTGCAGCCGTTGCTCTTTGATAGTAATCATAATCACTAACTCGTTGTGCCTTGTCCCTTAAATCAATTAATGCCACCCGTAAATTCTCATCCAAATAATGATAATTAATGTTGATTAAATTCATTGTGCTTATTTGCTCTTGTAAACATTGGACTTTTTCATAAGCTTTAGCCATTTCTTGGACACGCGTTTGCGCTAACGCTGGTCGATTAATTGTCAGATTGTAGTCAATTTGATTAGCAAACGAGATCCGGTCGGCTCCCAAACAAGCCTGCCATAATACCATCGTGTCTTCATAATAGGAATAATTTTCGGGAAAACGTAATTGATTAAAAAGGTGGCGTCGATAAAGCTTACCCCAAACGCAATCATTCACTGCGTTTAAAGACGGGCCGATTTTTCGTAACCATTCAGCAGCTGAGTATCCTCCATTAAATCTCGCATCTTCGGGTGGCAGACTGGTCAAAATAAAAAATTGATTGGTTGCCGCATCACGAATTTTGTAAAAAGAACTCGAAATATCGGCATGATATGCTTGGAGTTGCACTACTAAGTTCATAATATAAGATGATTCGATAAAGTCATCTCCATCGACAAATGTTATGAATTCACCAGTTGCATTTTGCAGACCATTATTACGCGCACTGGCAACTCCTTGATGCTTTTGCGTAATCACTTTTATTCTCGAGTCTCGATGAGCAAACTGTAATCTAACCTGAGCGGTATTATCTGTCGAACCATCGTCAATCACAAGCACTTCTAAATTTAAGTACGTCTGATTGAGGATACTTTTTAAACAATCGCTTAAGTAAGCTTGAATGTTGTATGTCGGTACAATCACTGTTACTTTATCCATTGCTACTCTCCTCCCGCTTGTATTTTTCAATCAAAGAGAGCCGGTATGCAGCCTGATCACGCATATTCGCATTCTTATAGTTATTTGCTATCAATTGCTTTAAATTACTTTTGTACTCATCGTTCATAAACTCAGTATTTAAATTGGAGAATCCCAATAGTGCAATAGACTCATTCATCGCTTTTAATACCGCATACTTGAACCCGTTGTCTCCTGCTTCCGTAGTAATTGAACCAGAATGGTTTTTCCTATAAACATAGGTTAATTTATTTTCAAACGAGATTCGCTTTGCGAGAGTCACTAATTTCCAAGTGGTAAAGGCATCTTCACAAATCATATGTTTTTCTGGGTAGCGCACATTATTAAATAATTCCCGTTTATAAAGTTTCATATTGGCATTATTGAAAGTCATATTTGGCGCATTAAAAAATGTTGTCAACCATTCTTCAGGTGAATACACACCATCATATTGAGTACTTTCTGGCGCTGGATCAAGCATGACATAATATGACTTACTATCATCGTGAAATTCTTTATTAAACGTTATCGCAATGTCCGAATCAGATCTTTTTTGCTGATTAACCAAGGTCGTCACATAATCTTGATCTACAAAATCATCACCATCAATAAACGTTAAAAAACGTCCTGTAGCAATCTCAATTCCGCGGTTGCGGGCGGCACCACAACCACCATTTAATCCGTTAATAATTTTAATACGCGAATCACGATCAGCATACCTTTTCATAATTTCCAACGAAGCATCCTTGGAACCATCGTTTACCAGAATAATTTCTAAATTAGAGTAATCCTGATTAATAATACTTGTTAAACATTCGTCCAAATACTTTTCCAGATTGTATATAGGGACAATTACCGAAACCTTATCCATTTTTTCACCTACCCGTTAATAATTATAACAATTTAGTAGCAAAAGGCGTGAATCACTGAATATTTTCAGCGGTTCACGCCTTTCCTACTTTTCTATTTGTCGATTAATCCTCATCCTTTTTCCGCTTCGTCATTGCTAACAATGCAATCATTGTTGGCAAAGTACCAAGCAAGGATGCGATAAATCCATTACCGTTACCAGTTTGTGGCAACTTAGCTTGACTACCATTATTAACCGCAGTTGCCGATGAATGAGTAGGACTCAGCGTCGACGTATTTGCGCTTGGTTTATTCGTCGTTGGTGTTTCTGGTGTTACTGGAGTAATTTGACCAGAATTACCATGAGCATGGTAGTAAATATGAACAATCGAACTGATATCAGTTGGGTGAACCCGCAGTTGATCAATAAATGATGGATCTGCATCGTACCCAGTGATATTTGGCACTGCAAATGCAGGCAGATCATAGTAATCTGCATCCCATGCTCCCCAATCAGTCTTGTTCAAACTGTTATCACGCAATCCATGACGAGTAAATGTTGCCTTTTGAACAATTGATTCACTCGTGCCATTTGGATAATGAACAATGATTGTCCGGGTAACATCAATACTTTGCGTTACCGGTTCAATAAATGCTGCGCTGGTTGAAGTACTGATGGATGCACTCGTTGAAGCGCTGATCGATGCACTTGTGGAGGCACTTACCGATGCGCTCGTCGATGCAGATACCGACACACTAGTTGAAGCACTGGTTGATGCCGAAACTGAGGCGCTTGTTGAGGCACTGATCGAAGTACTCGTCGAGGTGCTAATTGAAGCGCTGATCGATGCACTTACTGAAGCACTTGTCGAGGCGCTAGTTGATGCCGATACCGATGCACTTGTTGAGGTGCTAATTGAAGCACTCGTAGATGCCGATACTGAGGCGCTCGTTGATGCGCTGACGGATGCACTAGTTGAAGCACTAAGCGATGCGCTTGTTGACGCACTGACAGAAGCACTGGTGGATGCACTTGTGGATGTACTAATCGAGGCACTGATTGATGCTGATACTGATGCACTCGTTGAGGCTGATACCGATGCACTCGTTGATGCACTCGTCGAGGCACTCACTGAGGCGCTCGTGGAAGCGCTGATCGATGCACTTACTGACGCACTCGTTGATGCGCTGACTGACGTGAAGTGAACCCCCATAGTTGGACAAGGAGTTCCAACTATGGGGGTTTTACTATGACTAAGTTTAGTTTAGAAATT
>NZ_JBWPXC010000008.1:0-50548 GCF_056590915.1 Limosilactobacillus sp. C0001E2
TAATTTCTAAACTAAACTTAGTCATAGTAAAACCCCCATAGTTGGAACTCCTTGTCCAACTATGGGGGTTCACTTCAATATGCATTTGTTTTTGTTCCCTTTTTTCTACTTAAGGCTAAGTCATATCAGCATTTAGTTACTGCTTTGACCTGACTTTTTGAATCTATTATTACCCAACAACAGTTTGAATTATGATTTTGAGTATACTAAAACTAACCAGTTTAAAAACGATTTTAAAATTATCTTTGTCAATTAGTCATGGTTGGCAAATTGATAATCATATTACTCCAGCAGTCCAGCTGATTGAGAACATGATGGTATCGATCCACAGCCGCGGGTTAGGTGACCAATCAACGGTGGCCTCGTCATCATCACCAAACTGGGTGGTGACAATGGTACTTAGGCTAACTGACGTTGAGTTCGCAGAAATAATAAATTTTGAATATTAGAGCTGCTTATTGAAATAGCGCAGGTGGCTGGGATCTTGCTTACTATATTCAGTGCTGAAAAAATAATTGTTTTTTGATTAAATTGTGGTATGCTAGTTCCTAAAGGAGAGAGTGTATTATGTATGGAAAAAATAATTAACATTTAATTGACCAAAAAGCAAACCAGCACTACACACGCTGGTCACTGCGGAAATTAAGCATCGGAGTTGCTTCGGTAGCCATTGCTTCGGGTTTCTTTGTATATACCGGACTTGGCCAGGTTACCCATGCCGATGCTTCGACTGCCGTTGAAGCATCGGTGGCTACTCCACAGCCGGGGGAGGGGCAGAGCAAAAGTCAATCCACCAGTACGACTACTGATTCTAATCCCTCGGCGGTCGTAAGTGACCGGGCAACAAATGATAGTAGTGCACCATCAACCACGAACCCGGCTGCTGTGACGAACCGGAATTCCCAGGACACACCAATCAATATTGACGCCATCGAATCCGGCCATGTAAAGACGGGTGGTCAGCTGACAAACGCGAGCCAAGTGGTCAGCGGTTGGCTAGAACTGGCACCAAAATCTCGAGCTGGATACACCCCAGGGACTGGTAATTCGACTAAGTTAAACGACTATGAAGTTAACCTGCAGTGGATTGACACTGACGGGGCGATTAGTCCGGTTTACTCGACCAAGAGTCACTACCTGGAAGGGGCAGCCTCCAACGGTGGGGGTGACGGTGTCTTTGCCTTCGACTTGCCGACCTTTACCGACGCCAAGGGAACTGAGCACAAGTTTACATTTTTACCAACGTCTAAACAGCGCCTGAAGCTGTGGCTTGCACCAGGGCAAAAGTCAGCGGACGGCAGTGAATTATTCACCTTCAGGCCAGTCGTCGGGAACACGCCGGGCTTCTCAACGCCAACTACGGCGGGGGCCTTCTACCTTGCCGGTGCTAACCTCCAGCGGGCTAGTATCTACGTTGGTGAAGCACCAACGGCAGAGATGATTAAGACAATGGTTGGTGACCCAAGTACCTGGCGCTATGATGATGCCGGTCCGGATGCTTATCCGGGGAACATTGCTGGGGGAACAAATCGGGTTTCCGGTAGAGTTTGGTGGGGAACATCAAAGCTAGGGACGATTTTCCCAACGTCAGCTGGGGAAAACTTTGTTAACCAGACCGCCGATGAAGCTAAGACTGGCTTCCGCGTAGTCAATGCGATGCTAACTCCTGAGGGAATTGCGGCTTTGAGTAGTACTAGGAGTGCTGCCACGGCGATTGATGAGGTTAATGAACAGCTCGCAATCATGAAGGCCCATCCAGAGTACATCCAAGAAGTAGTGGTAGCACCAGTGATTGATGGTAAGTATACCGCGCACTTTAGTAAGGATATTGATACTGATGGGCTCCTGCAGTTTGTCTTAAATCCAGCAGGCGAAATCCAAAGTTCGTACAGTAACTACCCAGTGCTGGCGTACGGGGGCTGTGGTGACTACATAAATTCTAACGCATTTATTACTACTAGTAGAATGCAGGGTTACAACCTCCATTTTGCACTAGTGCCGAATATTGGAAAGTACAACATTGATATAACTAACTATGATACAGTGGACCATACAGCTCGGCCAGGTGATACTGCTATTTCCAAGGTCAATGCTATTTACGACTATGGACAGAAGGTGGAAATCGTCTGGAATAGTAATGGCAAAGAACTCAAACGGACCACTGTTACAAGCAATGCTGAGGCGGGAAAAGCAGCTCGGCTCACCGTTCCAAAGGACATGGATACTGATACAATCTACAACGTGGAATTAGTTGTCAACGGGGTCACGGTGGATGCCGACAGTTTCTTAGCAGAAATGCCAAAGGACGCTGAGAAGTATACGGCAACCAGCGACAAACTGGTCAAGCCTAACGGCGAACCAACGACGCCAGCTGCTAGTCAGCCAGCACCAGTGCAGACAGCGGTTAAGCCTGCCGGCGCTGCTGAACATAAGCTGCCGCAGACTGGTGAAGACCACAACGGTGCACTAGCACTTGCTGGGGTTTGCCTGATGAGCTTCGCAACGCTGCTTGGCTTTGGTGAGTTACGGCGGAAGAAGTAACCATGTTTTAACTGAATAATTAGGTGTGGTTTGTGAATGGCAACATTCTGACAATACTAAACCTTCTTTCTTTAGGGAGACGTGAGAACAGCGGCGATGCCCTTCTCATGCTCCTACTGAGGGCTCCAGGATTCGGCTTGGCCGGGTGCTGGAGCCCTTTTGTTTGGCTCTTCGTCTAAAGTATAAGGTAGATAGAAGCATGACGATGCTTTTATCTACCTTTTCTTTTATACTTAGAATTGAGGTTGACAGTACCAGTGAATCTAGAATTCGTTTGTCAAACTGGCCCATTAATTTTAAATCGGTGTTTTCCAACATTTTATAACCGGTGTGGACAACATGATCTTAGTCGCTTTTACCAAGAAGTAAGTCGAGATGTGGTTAACCATAAAAATAGCTTACACCGTGCTTTACAACTTACTTTCCCGTAATTAGAGTCATTATTTAGTAATACTAATAATGAGTTGTATTGGACTATTGTTAATCACTTTGCTTGTCCTTCACGGGCCCTGAAACTTTCAGATACTGAGTTAAGATCTTTCATCTTACATAGTACAAATAAAAATATCTCAATTGATCTCGCTACTCATATTGCTGAAAAACTATTAACACTTGCCAAGAAGGCTTAATGATAATTCTTATGTTTATGGACAGATCGCGTATTTAACTAACCGTGTTATCGAGGAAGTTCACGAAAAAGAGAAAATTATTTCTGAAATGCAACACGAAGCGGAAGGGTTGTCTGAATATAATCTACTCTTAACTATCCCTGGATTCGGTGTTCGAACTGTTACTTCTTTGATCGGTGAATTAGGAGATATATTCGTCGTTTCCATAGTAGTAATGCTCTTAATGCCTATATCGGGATTGATCTTAGACATTATTATGAATCAGGTAACTTTGTTGCCACTGATCATATTAGTAAACGTGGTGATGCGATTGCACGTAAAATTCTTTTTAAATCCATCCAAAACATTGCCGTGGCAAGTCATTTTTATCCTAATCATATTAATGATTTCTATCAGAAAAGGAAAAGACAATCTTCTCAGCCAGGAACTAAGAAAATTGCCATTGCCGCGATACACCGTCTTCTCAGAACGATTTATCATCTTGTAAAATATAATCAACCCTATAATTATCAAATAGCTAAAGTATAATTTAAGATTGATTATTACTATTATTGTGCAACCCATGAAAAATAAATCTAGTTCATGAGCTTGTTTTGTTATACTTTAAATTTAACTTTGAGCCATTTTAATTATTTAATTAACTTTTCTATCCAGCTAAATTCCAAGGAATTCCTTAATATCCTTGACTATTCGTAGAAAACCAAAACAAGCACTGATGTTAAATTCATCAGTACTTACAATTGTAGAGTCCCTTTGTTCAACCCGTATTGATAACGACTGCTTACAATAATAAAATTAAGACCACTAGAATAACAGCTTATGGTTTTCGCAACTTTGATCATTCCCGTATCCGAAGTCTACTAGCTCTCAAATCTCATGGTAAAAACTAAGCTAAAAGAAAAGGTCAGCTCAAGCAGCTTCGCTACTTAAACTAACCTCATCAAAATACCTCATCAGTACTGACAAAGGGGTAAAATTGTAGAGCTAATTTGATTACTTGCGCTTCTTGTTTACAGCAGCAAGGCCAAACATTCCCAATAAGGTGGAGGCACCTAAGCCTATTAATGTTAAGCTATTGTTATTACCAGTTTGTGGTAGTTGGTTATCCTTAGCTGTCGTTGATTGAGACGTAATCGTCTTCCCAGTTTGCATGTTAGGAACATTACCTTCTAGTTTGCCAGTAACATTATTTCCATTAGGAGTAGTGTTTGTAGGCGTATTAGTAGCTGGTGTTCCTTGCCCTTGATGATCATTAGTTGTTGGTTGACCGCCATTAGTTGGGATCAAGGCCACTTTAATGATTTGATCAGGGTTACCATCCTTGAAGGTGTAAGATGTTGGAACACTTTCACCAGGAACTAATTGATAACCATCAGGAATGTGAATATTAACTGGAACTGTCTGACCGGTCTTGCCAGGTACTGTTTGAACGCCAACAACCTTTCCTTGTGGATCAATAAACTTATACTTAACCAATTGGTCGGTTGGGATATAAGTAATTACGACTGGAGTAAAGTCGCTGGTGCTGGTAGCCAAAGCAACTGCTGGTGCATTGCCACTTAGCGTATAACCAGGAATTTCTGGAGCATCGTATTCACCGAAGTTTCCAGTGGTCCAATCGCTATACTTGGTTACTTTACCGGTTACTTCATCAACTGTAGCAGTCCGGGTGAGGTTAACCGTTTGATCATGGGCTTCCTTCGTTCCATCGGGCTTGATAACCGTAATCTTCCGCATGATTGTCTTATTTAGATCAGTTGGTGTTGTTGTCTCTGGCGTTTTGGGATCAGTTGGATCTGTGTCCTTAGTGTAAACAAAAGTTGTGGTGTATTGGTATACACTATACTGGCCACTCGTCACTCCAAGAGTACGAACAAGACGATAACCTTTAATTTTCTTAGGTTGGACTTGCCATGAACCATTTGCATACCAGCCTTTTTGCGGATTAACCCCATTATTTTTTTGATTAGGATTATCTAGGTTGAACGCAAGCGTATCATTATTCCTAAGCACATTTCCTTGCTCATCAATATAACGCACAGTTACTGGTTTGTTTGGTAGCAAGTAAACATGTATCCCTTTGGCGTACCAATTGAAATAATCAGAATTAAGATATGTCCCTGTACTTCCAATATAGGAGTAACCTTGTTTTTCACAATGGCTAATCTCCTCACTTATTTTTTTCTCAAAATTACCATTGTTTAGGTCAATCCTTTCGCCATAGTTACCAGCAATCGTAAAAAATTTGTACGGTAGATTTGTTTCTTCTGGAACAAGTAACAATTCAGTCCTATTACTATCAGAATTGTTTTTCAAAACCTTCTTATACTTGAAAGTTAAATAAACATAGTTAGGATCAGCTAACGAATTTCGAGTTTGACCAGTGATTTTACCCTTTAAAACAGGTTCAGAAACTAATTTATATCCAGGAATATTAATGGCTGCGGCTTCATAGCGCGATGCATCCGGTGCTTTCTTATCACCAGCACGGTGTTGTGGAGATTCAGGGGTCATCCAGAAACTATCTAGAACCATTGATGCTAAAATATGCCCGTTATCTACATCAACATACTCTATTTTGATTGGTGACAATGATGCGTAATCTAAATTAATGTTAATGTCTTGCGTAGTAATACCTTTCTTAAGGCAGGCATTACCTTGTTTATCAAAATAGAAATACTTATTCAAAACTTCTGAATTCATTAATTTATAACCGGCCACAGTAAATTCTTGATCCACACTATCCCCTGGTCGAATTTCGGTCTGCTTGAAAGGTTGTTTGAATACATAATGACCATTACTAATCACTTGAATTGGCTTATGTAGGGTGACATCGCGAAAATTCATAGTAATGTTGTACTTACTGGGCAGTGGTTGTTTTGCTGTTATTTTATTGATTATCGGCATTTGTTGCGCTGTCGTTGTTGTTTTATTTGGAACTAATGTTGATGAAGTTTGATGACCAACCGTATTTGATTCGTCGCTAATCCGAATATTGCTTGAATTGGCACTAACTTGTGGATCAGTCACTTGAGTCGTGGATGTATTTTGAGTAGCAACTGTCGCATCATCTGCCTTGGCATTACCACTAATAATGAAGGTTAAACCAACAAGGACAGATGCCGTTCCAACCGTTAATTTCTTAATAGCAAATCGTTGTCGTTTTGCTACTTGTTGCTTATGTAATTTATCCATATTTTATACTCCCTTTCTAATACATAATTTATTATATATTGAATATGTGGGGGGGCAAGTGCTTGTTTGTGACACCTTGTAGAGATGAATGCCAACTTTTAATTTTCACCGGTTTGAATAAATGTGAAAGCACAATGTTACCGAATAGAAAGGATTGGACAGTTATTACAAAATGGCTAAAATACCAGTACAGACTCAAAGCAGAACTGTACTGGTATTTTTTCGTATATTAAATTATTCATTATGATCGTAATCTGTAAAATCACTAAGCAAATGTTCTAGAACATCCATACGATTACTGTAGATTCTTAAAATTTCTACACGACTTTCATTACTAAGGATCTGATAGAAAACAGTATTTCTTGTTAGGTGTAAGTAGTGATAACCCGTTAGAACTTCGGAAAGTTCCGATGCGTCTCTTCCAAAGCCAGGTAGATTAGACAATTTACTGATAGAATCTTGTAAATCATTAACTTTTTGATGAGCGATTTGGCTACCAAATTGCTGTTTTAAGTAATTATATAAGGAAGCAATGTCTTGTTTAGCTGCTCCCTTAAATCTAATTTGATATTTTTTCACTAGTCAAGATCTCCAAAAACTTCATCCATAGTGTATAATCCCTTTTCATTAGAAGCCTGTTGAAGGTCCTTTAAGAGTTTCATGCCATTGACAAAACGATCATAGTTCTCAATATTAACAATGGCATATTTTCCATAACCATTTTTAGTAAGGAAAACAGGGGTATCGGCGTTAACTTCTTTGAGTAGTTTATTATAATCCCGCAAGGCAGACACGGGCTTGATATTCATATTTAACATGTCAATCACCTCTCTTATAGTATATATAATTTTAAGTAAAATTAACAGCGGAAAAATATATTTTAAAATCTTTTCCTTAGAATAATGATGAAAACTATTTAATTTCAAAGGAGACAGATTGTTATGTTACACAAACAACAACACCTAACTTACAATGTACAAACTGGGGAATTTCTACGGAACTTTGAATACCTTGCTAAGTATAGCGAAAAAGCCGGAGTCTCAATTTCTGTGAGGAGGCGCGATAAGATTATTGCAACCTTGTTAGCACCAGCTGCTGTGGAAGAAATTAGTGATTTTGTCGAAAAGATGGAGCTTAAGCATCAAACCGACCAAGCAGAGAATAAGCGGTTAAAGAAAGAAGTTGCCGCGTTACGTTTAAGACTGAACCTTAAAGAAAATTTGGATAAATAATAATGAAGCTGGTTAATGAGATCAAGTGATGATTTCATCAACTAGCTTTTTTAATTGGTGTATTTTTCTAGTATTTGACAGTAACAATAAGCAACGGCTTGGGGATAGTCAATATAAGTCGCCGTCTCTAGATTCAATGAGTAGTGGAAATAATCAGCAAATTCATAAATTGATGGTGTATGGTCAAATAACTGATACCTCCTAAAGAGCTGTTGCTGCACATCAACTTCCATCATCTGTGGTAATTTGATTCCAGCCAGTTGTAAGAATAGATCTTCAAAATTTTTGTTACCAAAGCCAATTAAAGTATCAGCTTGATCAAAGAATTTTTGAATGGTTGGTAGGTAATTATTTAATGCTGATTGGTTAGTCACATCTTGGGGAGTGATGTGGAAACCTTGTTGAGTTGGGTCCCAACTTTTAACTATTTCTGGTTTAAACAAGTGTGAGAAAACAATGTTACCAAATAGATCCGTTATGGTTAGGTGAATAATTTCATCACTTTGCCAATCTAAACCAGTAGTGTCAATCCAATAAATAAATGGAGTATAGTATTTTAACATTTTTCAAATCCTCCAGCGCAAAATAATATATATTTTTTTGAAATTAAGCTATATTATTTTGCTCTACCTGCTTTCGAATCCGTTGCAAAGTGGAAATCGAAATATCAAAAGCACTTGCAGTCTGTTTATAAGAATGAGTAAGCAAGTACTCATAAGCGGCTTGGTAGTGTGGCGTGATCGCTCTTTTGGGTCGTCCTTCATGATAATCAGACCGGTGCAGCTTAGCATAACGTTTCCCTTCTTGGGTGCGGTCCACAATCATATCCCGCTCCATTTCCGCGACTGCCAAGAGAATTGTCTTAACTAACTTACCTACTGTTGAGTTTTCCAACATGCCAATGTTAAGAACATTGATCTTCACGCCTTGATTCATTAGTGGGTCGATTACATTTAATGCTTCCCGGGTATTTCTAGCTAACCGATCCAGCTTAGTAACCGTAATCACATCACCCGGCTTTACCAATTGAGTGAATTTAGCAAATTGTGGGCGGTCAGTAGTGGTACCCGTAAATTTTTCGGAAAAGATACAATCATCACTGATTCCAGCATTCTGCAATTGATTAATTTGATCTGCTAGTTCTTGTCCTTTTGTAGACACTCTAGCATAGCCATATTCCGTCATTTCAATCCATCCTTTTTGACCATAAGTTTCTGAACATCATTAAAGCTTGATGTTATAGGCCCAGCCCCTTCATTCACTTACTTTCAAGTTTTTGACCAGGGCCTTGCAATAAATATAGTGCGAATGGTTGAGAATCTACATAGCCAAGTTGAAATTAGGTGTCGGGTAAGCTGACACATTTTAGCAGATGTGCGACACCATTTTTGACACCGGACTTTAAATTTTGAATAGTGCTAGTTATTAACTCAAATGGTGTCGGTCTGGTGTTAGTTAAGCTGACACTAGTAAAACCTTACTGTATCAAGCATTGGGTAACTTTTGAATTATTTTGGTGTCAATGGAAAAATGATGCTTAAAGTCAGTGGTACCATGGCATTGGAAGGAAATGTGTCAACGGTGTCAGGTTTTGAACTGAACTTTTTAAATTAACTATTAAATGAAGAAAAATAATAGTAATTAATTTAAAAAGAGTAGGTAATAGTTATTTATTATGTTTTCATTCCAAACCTGACACAACTGACACCAAATGAAATGGGTAACCAAAGTAACTTGACATTTACTGTTAATACTTGCATCAGTCTAATGTTATTAATCCTGAAAAGCTTCATTTAGCTATTCAATTAAAAAGAAAGTGTCTAATCAATAATTGTAATAAAAGTAGTTCCTCAACATCCTTATAAACTTGTTATAATAAAAAAGTGCACTGGCGACCACCAATGCACAAGTTGTCAACTGAGGAGCTGATACCCTTGAGGGTGTACTCTGTTGCGCTTGGCTGGTGGTGTATTGCAGTACACCAGAACAAGAGCGCTACCGTTAAGCTATCAGCCTAATTGTTGAATATAATATTCTCATTTACGGTTATATTATAGCATGGTTTAGCGACTTTGACGACCGCTTGGCTTTCGGGCTGAGCGGTTTTTCTGTGTCTTAATCTGACTACTTTACCCATCAGCTTAAAATTTTTGGATTAGTGGTTTGCAATAAATATAGCCAAGATGAGGTTCGGTGTCAGCTAAACCGACACATTTTAGCCAATGTGCGACACCGTTGTTGACACTGAATTTTGAAATTTGAAAAGTATCAGTTATTGACTTAATTGGTGCCGGGTTAGTGTCAAGTTAGCTGGCACCAGTAGATTATTGTTATATCAAGCATTAGAACACTTTTCAATAATTGTGGTGTCAATCAATAAATAATGACTAAAGTCAGTGGTATCAAGGTATTGGGAGAAAATGTGTCAACAGTGTCAGGTTTTAAGCAGAACTTTTTAAATTAACTATTTAATAGATAGAAATAATAGTAATTGATGTTGAAATTAGTAGTTAATTATTATTTATTATGTTTCACTCAAAAACCTGGCACAACTGACACCTGCTTAGTCTAGTATTGTTTAAACACGTAATTGTAATTAAAAGCAAGCTGTCAGCATAAAAAAGCGTAAGTTTAAATGTTGGATGTGAAAATGCCCGTGACCTTATTAATTTGAGGTTGCGGGCATTTTTTCTAATGAATAATACTTCAATAGATAAATAGAAATAGTGCTTGGTAATGAGCACTTAGTATAATCATTAACTTTATCACTGTTAATTAATTCAAATATTTGACTAAAAATTAGAAAATTGACGGTTGATTCAGAACTTCTATAAGACAAATTTAGCTAAATTTAATGCTATTTTGATGCAAAAACACATTGCTTTTAGCTGGCTAATGCTTATTTTACAATACTTGTAATATAAATAAAAAAATATCGGAAAAAATTTAAATTTTTTCGTGCATCGATTATTAAATTTTATATTATGAATATATAAATAAATATTAATAATAAATTAATGAAATTGAGGAGCGATTATTATGCTAATACAAATAATAGCAGGACCTATTTCAACATAATAATTATATAAAAATAATAAAAGTCAATTGTGATATCGAAAGGAAGTTTTAAATATGACCAAAGGTTTAGTAAGAAAGAAAACAGATCCCAAATTTTACTTTGCAATTTTTATTCGAAAGCATCACGGAAATTATAATGGCGGAATTGGCATCATTATTCCCCATCTTAATGTATTATTTCAGATCACTAGATTTCGCGGCATGGCTAAAGAAGTAACTGGTGAATGTTTCTTCTCTAATGCTTACGAAAAAATATATGAGCCATCTTACTCCAATCTTCGAGTTGTTCGTTATTCTAGATTCTCTGACTTAGTAGAAGCGCACCCTGAACTTGAACATCCATTTTTCCAGGAGATTTTTGAAAAGCGACTGCAGGAAATTGCCAATTACCGGATTGATGACCGAGGTGTCTTTAGAGTGGTAGATAATGATCCAACAGCAGATATGGACTTCGGTCTCATTAATGTTCGTATGAAGCATTATTTCAAGAAAATGAAGAGTGGCTGGCCAGTAGATTAGGAAAGGTGAAGCTAGAATGTTAATGGATGATAGTGGAATTATGACTTTTCCGAGCACTCCATCTTACTTACTTCAGGCGGAAATGCTTCAGCTAAATAAAGTGTTTAGTGGACATTGTGAGGATGAGTCTGGTAAGAGTGAAGCAATAAAAATGCTACCAGAGCAAGTATTTAGTGAACTAATAACCAAAGGACCATTTCAAAATGATGCTAAATCAACGTTTAGATTCACTAAGAACGGCATTTATGCTGCTAATAAAGTAGTTGCACATGACGTGGTACAGATTGATGTTCATTCAATGCTTCCTACTTTTGCCTATGATCTTGGTTTATTAAATGGTCAGTACCAAGCTCTATATAATAGGAAAAAATCGATTGAAAAGATTGATGGTTATCAGGCTAACCCCAAGCTAGCTCAGGAAAGGGCGGACATCAAGTTCCGGCTTAATCATGCTTGTTCTACTAATGATAGTGGGAGGGGCAGATACGTTAATCGGTTACTTCCGGTGTTTAGTTCCATGAATTTTATGTTTGATGTCTTAAGCTACTGGGGACTTAACAATATTTTAGCTTGTCTTAATGATGGCTTCATCATGCAGGTCGGTAAGAGGTTTAATCAGAAATTTGCCAAGTTTGAACAATATTATCAGGAACAGATTCCGCATTTAACCTTCTCAGCTAAGAAGTGGAAGTACGGAATTGTTAAGAACCCGCAGGAATATATACTGATCAACTCACCATCAGATTATAAGTGTCGCAACCATGAATTCGATGTTAATTCGCTGTATCAACAGAAAACAGGACACAGTTTGAGGACACTTAAAACAGACGAGGTTGACCAAGATACGTTAGCATTAGCACAAGCAAAAGAAGGAGAGGTGATTAGAGTGCTTTATCGTTACATGTTTGAACCAGATATTGATGGTTTAGGAGCACTTGACGAACAGGAACAATTCAAGGATCTGGATAAAATTCTTCAGCAAGCTGGAGTTAATGATATTGACTACAAGGTACCGAAGAAGCATTTCTACAATGTTTACCTAGGTGATGATAATGACCCTGATGACTGGGCATATCAGTTCACTAAGCGGATATTGCAAAATCAGGTTTTCGCTACTGGAGATAAACTTAAAGGTAGAGTTAATTTGTTGGGTCAGACCATTAAGATTGATGAAGTCCAAAATATTGATGATTATCTGGATAATAGTCGAGTTCAAGTTATTAATAATTACACACCGTCAGTTATTGATTCTATTGGCAACGATCAAACCATTGAAGAGTGGTTAGAGCATGAGGTTAAGAAGATCCAGCAAAGCAATGTTAATCTAGCTTACCAGTACAGCCTACTTACAATGACTGCCCAAGCTTGGGCAACTCTCAACAAAGAGAGTCCTAATAAAGTAGTTAATTATTTAACTAAGTTGAGAAAAAAGCATGGATTGTCTCAGCTGGATATGGCCGATATGGTATATAGCGATCCGAATACCATTGATGGTCAGCTGATGGTGAAGGACAGTCATAATGTGTACAGCTCTAAGGCTTCGGTAATTAACCATTTATTGAAGAAGTACATGAATAAGCAGCAGAAGCAACACTTTGACTTAGTGAAAAATAATATTTTAGCATTGCTGCAAGACGACAAGTACCAAGATACTTTAGAAAGTGGCTTCAATTCTGATACCCAGACCATCTGGTTGAATGGTAAAGGTAAGATTCAAATCGATACACAGTATGGTCATGTGGTTTGACATCATGTGAACGTTAACTATAGTCCGGGCATTGTTAACAGCACAGAATACTATCAGGTTAATAGTTTTCTTAAACACCTGGCTCCTAAACAGGAGCGTCAGCTAAAAGCAATGCTTGGTCTAATTCCACTTCAACATACAGAGATTATGAAGGAATTAAGAACTTTTATTGTACTAAAAGGTAAGAGTGGTGCTGGAAAGAGTACATTAGCAAACTTGCTAGAGAAACTTTTTAATGATCCTGATCAGGCAGGTTCTAACATTATTTCTAATACGCAGAATGTTAACAAAGCCTTTACTGATGGGCATTATATTGCTCTTAACGATACTAAAAACGGCATGTTAATGTTATGGTTTGATGATTTTCAGTCCTCTAGTCGGAATAATATTATTACTGCCAATGCAGGAACAGTAATTAATGGGGTGATTTCTGGGGTAGCACAAAATGCTTCCACAAAATATGAGCGGGATCATCCGGTAACCTTACCTTCACTAATCGTAATCGCGACTAACTCTATACCGCAAGTTACGCAGGAAGGAACCGCAGCTAGAATGTTCGTGATTGATTCACCGAAGACGCTCAAATAAGATCCGATTAAGGATGAGAACGGTAATGTTATTAAGGTTGCTGATTTTATTAATAATCCAAAAGTATGGCAATCATTGTTCTATATCATCATGCGGGAAGCAGCTAATTTGCTTAAAATGACTGATAAAGAACGGGGAGAAATTTTCGATCATAAGTATTCTGCAGCGTCTAAGTTGTCGGTGCTCAATGATTCATTGGAGCTATTCTTTGAAAATCAAGGAATTACTTCACCGTATGACCTCATCGGGATGCAAGCCAATAAACTCTTTAATGTTTATAAGGATGAAGCTAAGCAACCAGGGGTATCTTATCGGTCATTTACGGATCAGCTAGAATTGTTGGGACTTGTACTTAAGCGGAAACACTTTAATGGAAGAACTTTCCAGAAAGTGATTTGTTCCAATAACGATCGGCTAACTCAAGAAAAAATGAAAGCCATGCTCAATGACCTCAGTATTCTGCCAGACCAAGTAAATAGTGTGGATCTTGATACTGGTGAAATCAGGCCATTAAAGACATGGCATCACGGTTACGAAAATTTAAAGGATAAGTACCCTCACGCCAATGAAGTATTTAAACCATTTAAATTTAGTAACTGATGAAAATATTTGATTACATTAATTTTAACATAGAATTTCTATTTGAATTTGAAAGGAAGAATAAAAATGGCACGTTTTGCAAGAGAGCTTAAACTAGTAAAGGTAACTAAGAAAGACTTCGTAGAAAGATTCCAAGAATTTAATATATTCGATAAGTTAAGTGAGGATACTCGTTTAGAGGTTGAAATTAATGATAAAGAGGGAATGGTTAAAGGAGTTTACCTTCCAGTGGGTTCTTATAACGAATTAATGCTAAATTACATTCAGATGAACGAGTTGGTTAAGAGTCTTGTGGATGATGGGGAAAATACAAATGATGGCAAACAGGATAAGAGATAAAAGGCTAAATTTGTACTAAGTTTTAACGCAATATACGAATATAGCGACAAAATAAAAATATTGGTAAATGATTATGTTACCCAATGCTCTTAGAGAGGTATATGTAAATGCTATTAAGAAAATTGAAAAGCCAATAAAGAAAGTAATAAGTTGAGAAAGGGAAATGTAATGGTAAAGGATGAAATTGTTAACTTGAAAACACTGGCGGATATTATCGGTTGTAGCAATGGTTACATCTATACTTTAATCCGGTTAGGTATGCCGTATCATCAGTTGGATCCAAAATCCAGACGCTACTTTGTAGTTGATGAAGTGGTTAATTGGTTAAAAACAGCGGGATTTCAACAGGTTACGACCTGGCGAGCGCGTTAATATTTTATTAATGTGCTTGGAGAGTGATAACATTTGACGATTAAATTAGTTACCAATAAAAATAGTAAACATTGTGGGCAATACTGGATAAGACCACAGACTAGCGTGCATGGGAAGTTGATTTCGGCACCGGTTCACTATGCAGAAACGAAGTCAAAAGCTAGAAAAATTGAGGCAGATTTGATTGATCAAATCAAGACGGGGCATGATTTCAACACTGGTAGCAAGTACCTTCCACAGGCCTTGTCCGAATGGATTGCAAAGCAGATCAAGATGGAACGCTGGAGCCCAGCTTCAATTAAGACTTGGCGGTACACCGAAAAAATGGTGCATTGTTATCTAGGTGGCGTGAAGGTCAGAAATTGTGATAAAGATACGATCAGAGAGTTTATTACTACCTATGCAAGAGAACATCATGCTAGCATTACCACTCATTCCACAGCTAGTAAGCTGTTACAGCAATTGAGAACTTACTTCCTAACGCTGGAGGGTGACGTAATTATTAAGTCACCAGTGCCTAATCGGCCAATTGACTACTTCTTTAGGAGAGATAAGCAATCAATTACCAAAGAAAAGTATGCAATGACGTATCAAGAATTTCAGGCCTTTCGGCAAGCAATCCAGGATGATTTGAAGCAAATTCCAATTCAACGTTGGGTGGTTAGGATGGCTTTGTGGGTCGAAGCCGAAACCGGAATGCGGCCACAAGAAATCCAAGCATTGAAGATAGCTAATCTCACCCAAGATGAAGGTCATTGGGTATTTCGGATTAACGATTCTTATTCCGAGCTGACTAAAGGATTAAATGGTCACTTAAAAGCTCGCCGCAAGGGTGAAAGTCGTCTAACACCACCAATAACTCAGCAGCTTTATGATCAGTTGTAAGTTTTTAAGAAAAAACAGGAAGAGTTTATAACAGAAAAAGGTCTGCAAACCACTAGTGATTTATTGTTCCTTAACTTAACCGATTACCGTTTAGCTCGATTGGGCTATCCGGTTACCCAACGGTCAATGAATGACATGCTCAAGGAACTTTGTCGAAGAATTGGCGTTAATAATGGTGATCTGCCATTGAGTTGTTACACACTTAGAACAACTTGCGGAACTAGGTTAGCAAGACTCGGTGATTACAGTTACGCTTGCAATCGCTTGGGCAACTCACTAGCTGTCTATATGCGCTACTATGTGAAAACTTTTAATACTGGTTATAGTGGATTGATGGATCGCTATCTGTCAATGTAAATTGAGTTTTTTCGGTGCAAAATTGGCTGATTTTGCACCGATAATCTTTAAATTGCACTGATAATGATGTAAAGAATTGAAAAAGGATGAAAGAAATGCGAGAAAAATTAAGGGAATTAGGCAGTCAAAAACGCCATGAATTTATTGGGGAATTTGTACGACTCGGATATAAGAATAGCTTTAGGACTTTTCGAGCAACGTTGATGTTAGCGAATGTTAAACTGGTTGAGAATGATGAATTAGTAACTGACCATTTGTGGTTCAACTATACCAAGAGCTTTCTTAAATTAGGGGAACTGAAAGAAGGCGACCTCATTAAATTTAATGCCCGCGTAAATGGATATGATAAGGGATATATAGTTGCGGACACTCATGATTATCGGTTAGTTAATCCATCGAAGATTAAGTTAGTGAATAATAAGATTGCTCGCCCACCAATGCCAATTGACAATAATGCAGCAATGATTGGTTATGCTATGAAAAAGAATAAACAATTCTATAAAGAGAATCACCGTTCGTATATACAATGGTATGTTGATTGTTATGAGTATTGGCTAAAGCAGTTGAATTCAAACAAGGACTAACTGTAAAGTGTTTAAGCACAAACATCACTGTGATTTACAATTAAGTAAGGTGGCTGATGTGCTTATTTGTATTCCCTTATCTATGGAGATAGATACAAAACATGGTATAATGTAAACATTAGAAGTATGATGCCAGTGTGCAAAATGGTTTAAGGTGGTTACTTAAACCGATCGATAGAAGGAGTGTTTAAATAACATTCCTTTTGTTGTCTATACTTAAATAAATTATCGGCGTAAAATAAAACAGCGATGAACAAATCCACCGCTGAAATAACCATCTCCCGCCGGTATCAAACCTGAATGAATTACTTCAATAGGTAATCAATCAAACGCTTAATAGCTTTTTTAATTGATTTTTTTAAGTGCTTGTTAGGCACTATTACGATAAAGATGAAGAATACCTTCATCAGTAGGAGTTGCCTCCTTCCTGTGCAATTGGGTAGGTCGAACCCTCTTGAGGCACAGCAATTATTTTACCATAAGACTCACTTATGATATAATATAGATACGATAAAGATGAAGTACCTAAGCACAAACGGTTTGGTCACCGCGGTCTGCAATAAAGTACCGATGGTTGGGGTGCCTAATAGCACTCCTTTTTTATTGGAATGAATCATAAAAGAGAACATTGTATAAAGTAACTATCAAATGAAGAACACCGGTATGCAAAATGGTTTCAGTTCGTTACTTAAACCGTGCTGGTAGTTGGGGCGCCTAATAAGCGCTCTTTTTATTTATGATGTTATTCTTAGACTATCTATTTTGGATTATGGCATCATATAAATACCATAATGATACCTAAAGGGAGGGCTTACTATGACTGCAACAACATCTAAAGAAAAAATTGGTTTAACAATTCGTTTAGATCCGGAACTCCATAAAGAACTGGTCAAGGGGCTGAATAGTATTAATATGACTCTTAATAGTTACTTTACTCTGGCTGCTAAGCAATTCGTTATTCAAGGTAAGGTTCCATTTGAAATTAAAGCTGAGTCTAAAGTAGAACATGTAACTTTCAACGAAAAAACTAGAAAGGCCATTGTACGAGTCTTTGCTGAAGAAGAAGGGCTTCTTTCCAACACTGCAAAAACTTTTGATAATACTGATGATGCAATGGAGAAGCTTTTTTATGACTAATAAGAACTGAAGAGTTAGCTTTGATCGTCAGTTCAAGATTGATGTGAATAATTAGCGAAAAATTCGATAATCTTCAGAATGAACTTCCATTTATTTGATGGTAAGGTTGGTTTACTAATTATCCACACTGAAATAAATAAGCGCAAATTGTTTTGCTTTATGCGATTTGGAAGCTATAACGAACTTTTTTATCCAAAACAGTAATAGAGATCACTACACTATAAAGAAGCAAAATAGTGAGAGATATAGCTGTGAATAGTAGGTATTAGATTGGTACATTAATATAATAAAGGAAAACAAATATGACAGAAGAAGTTAAAGACTACCATGATAATTTTTTAGAGGTTTTAGAACAAAGTTTACTTGAAGATAAGAAGATATTGGATTTTCTAAAGGGCAAGTAGAAAAGCTTCAGATCTATTTTCAGAATAGTACAATTGAATTACCGAATAGGTCAGTGAATTGGCACTGTTCAACTGAGATTCTTGAAGTGAGCAGACACTTGAGTTGCTAGAACCTGAACTAATCTAGTATTGATAGAGGCAAGCTGCATTAGACCTCATGCGTGACTCAGCACGGAAACGAAACCAATATAGTGGGGCTGTCTAACAGCTCTTTTTGTTTGGATTTTAAATTTAACTATAGTATTGAATTGTTAAAGCAAGTGTACTGGTTACCATTTTTAATATTTAATAGCTTATAATGAATACAGAATATTTAGTGAAGGTAGAAAACTCAAATGAAAACAGCTAGCAAAACACTACTAACAAGAGCAGAAGGACAAGAATTTGATCGCAAAGCTGCCGAGTTTGATCGGAGAAATTTGGCTAATATCTTAGTATCATTTGCCAATGCTGACGGCGGAACAGTGGCGCTTGGAATTAAGAACAAAGAGTTTGAGGGGATTGATCATTTAGATACCCATAAGATTAATGATTTTAAACAAGTAGGGTATGATTTAATTCATCCTGCTCTGAAAGTGAAAACTGAATTCCAGAAGGTTACTGTTAATGGTAAAGATAATCGGATCATGCTGTTAACCGTTGAATCCAGTGATAAATATGTTTATTCTAACTCCAAAGATGAGGTTTATTTACGGATTGGTGATGAAAGCAAAAAGCTAACTTATAAGCAAATTGAAAGTCTTAATTACAGCAAGGATATTCGATCCTATGAGCAGGAAACGGTTGAAACGGCGTTATTAGAAGATTTAGATCAGGACCTGCTAGAGCAATATAAGAAACTTAACCATTTTGATGGCGATGATGTATGGAAATTGTTATTCTCTAGGGGCTTTGCTAACCGTAAAATGACCTCAGATGATTCATATGTTTATAAGCTCAATGTGGCGGGTGTCTTAATGTTTGCTGAAATGCCAGATGCCTTTATTCCTGGAGCAAGAGTTAGGTTTATTAGATATAGTGGAACGCAAGCTGGCGTTGGCGAAAACTTAGATGTTATTAAGGAAGCAATGATTGAAGGACCACTACCAAAGGTCATTGAACAGGCAGATAACATTGTAAAATCACAATTACGAGAGTTCACATCCTTAAATGTTGAAACAGGTAAGTTTGAAACCGTACCTGAATATCCTAAGGGTACTTGGCTAGAAGGAATTGTAAATGCGGTAACGCATCGTGCTTATAATTTAAACGGTGATGATATTCGAATCATTATGTATGATGATCGGATTATCATTCATAGTCCTGGCGATTTACCGTCAATAGTAACTGTCGATAATATCCGTACTACTCACTATTCCAGAAATCCAAACATTGCCAGAGCGTTAGTTCAATTTGGCTGGGTTAGAGAATTTGGTGAAGGTGTTGATCGGATGTACAAAAACATGGAAGAGTATTTCCTTGAAGATCCAGAATACGTTGCTACTAATGCCTATACCGAACTAACCCTAAGAAATAATATTGTGATGCGGAATTCAAGACGTAAAGAAGAAATAAGTAAAATTACTAACTATGATTTTACTAAGCTAACTTATCCTGAAAGAGCAGCTTTGATTTATGCCTATGAACATAAAGAACTACGACCTAAAGAATTTATTAGTTCTAATTCTAAGTTACATCCATCAACCGCTCGGAAAGCATTAAGTGATCTGACAAAACTAGAGCTTTTAGAAAGACATGCGGATTCGCCAACTTCACCCAATACTTACTATACATTGAAAACACAGAAATAATGTTTAACGGTTAATGAATTAGATAGCTGGATATAGCTGCTAGAGAGTAAGCCAAATAGTAAGCAAGTTATATAGCTGAATATAGCTATTAGAGAGTAAGCCAAATAGTAAGCAAGTTAGATAGCTGGATATAGCTGCTAGAGAGTAAGCCAAATAGTAAGCAAGTTAGATAGCTGAATATAGCTATTAGAGAGTAAGCCAAATAGTAAGCAAGTTAGATAGCTGAATATAGCTACTAGAGAGTAAGCTGAATAGTAAACAAGTTAGATAGCTGAATATAGCTACTAGAGAGTAAGCTGAATAGTAAACAAGTTAGATAGCTGAATATAGCTATTAGAGAGTAAGATGAATAGCAGGTAAGTTAGATAGCCTAATATAGTTGTTTATTAGTATAGTTATTCTGCAAGAATCCGACAACGACGCTATTTGAACAAAGTTTCTGACCATGCTTTTAACACAAAGCCTTAACACGTTTAAGATGAAATCCTTTTACACCAAGGGCTGAGCTACCCTAAAACAGCGACTTTAGTGAGCACTATACACATAGCAAAGCCCGTAATATCAGCGATTATCGTTGGCGTTACAGGCTTTTTTGTTACTTAAATGGCGTTGCTTTAACACGTTTGTTAACACAGGCAGATGTTGGTAAGCGATTTTTGGTTGGTGGAGGTGCTCAGATTGCTGATATATCAAACTTGGTCGCGTGTTAAAAGCTGTTAAGAGATTAAAAATTGATCTATTCTAAGTTACAATAATAATTCTCAAAAGGAGATAGTACTATTGCAAAAGTTAGGGTTAATTGGCGGAACGGGGCTTGAATCTACAGTTATTTATTATCGAAAAATTTGCCAGCGACATTATCAGGATACTGGATCTCTGCTACCTTTAAATATTGAATCGTTAAGTGTCTACAAAGTATTGTAATTTAGTGGCAACCGTGAGTTTAACGAATTGGTAGACTATTTGGCTCGTGGAGTGAATAATCTTGAAAAGAGTGGTGCAAATTTTGCTGCTTTAACAGGGATTACACCGCATGTAGTTTCGATGCCAGCTGTGCTTTGTGAATATGCTAGAGAACGACAACATAAACGATTAGCTCTTTTAGGAACGGCGCCGACCATGTCTCAACATTTTATTCAAAACGCCTTTAAAGGTAGTGAAATTAGCATTATTGTTCCACAAAAAGATGAGCAGTCTTATATTGACGAAAAAATTGAAAAAGAATTAGAAAAGGGGATTGTTAAAGAAAAAACTCAACAGCGTTTAAAGCAGATCATTAGCCGAATGATTAATGATGATAAGGTTGACGGCATTATTCTGGGCTGTACGGAACTACCGCTGGCCTTTAACGACTTACAGCTACCAGTAGAAACTTTGGATGCAATGGAAATTCATATTCAAGAGTTGGTTAAATTGATTGAGGGTAATTTGAAAGGCAAATTAAATAAATTATAAATATTATTGCAACGAATATTGGTATCTGATCAAGAAAAAAGTACCAGATCTCTAAATAATAAACCCTGGTACCCTTTATGGAAGATAGCTGTTAATGACCACCTGCAAGGTTGGTAATTACAACTCCAATAACAATCAAGCTGATTCCGAAAACTTGTAATCCCGAAGTGTGTTCATGAAATAAGAAGAATGAAACCAAAGCGGCTAAAACAATCCCAGCGCCGCCCCAAGTCGCATAAGCAATATTGAGTTTGATTCCTTTTAGTGATAAAGATAGAAAAAAGAAGCATAAACCATATGAAATTAAAGTCCCCAGGGAGAACCAAAGATGGGTAAAACCATTAGATAATTTCATCAGGTTAGTGCCAATCAATTCCATAATAATCGCTAAAGCAAGTTCGAAGTAATGCATTTTATAGCACCTCTTTCTTAATTTAAAAGTATTATATCGGCGAAAATTTAAAATTATTAGTCTTGAATTTATAAAAATTCTCGCGAGGTAACAATTTATCGATGCAAAATCAATCAATTTTGCACCGATAATTTTTAAATTACACTGAAAATTTAGTATAGAATGTTACATAGAGAAGCAAATTATTTCAACAAGAATGAAAAAAGCAAAATGCCATATTCTAATCAAAAGGTAAATTTAGTATGTATAACTTGAATTTTATTACAGACTTAGCGAGTCCTGATCTAGACCCATACGTACGACTAACGGAAGCTCAGCTCTTTCATGCCAAGGGTACGCAGAACGGATTATTTATTGCAGAAAGTCCCAAGGTTATTGAACGGGCCCTCCGTGCTGGTTATCAGCCGGCGTCCCTTTTAGTGGAAGAAAAAGTCTTAGACCGTGATTTGGCTGACCTCGATCACGAAATGATAATGAATCAGACAGAAGGCTTAGGACAAACGCCAATTTATGTTATTAATAATCAGCAAGTTCGTCAACTAGCCGGCTACAATCTTTTGCGGGGTGCGCTTGCTGCAATGTATCGGGTGCAGCGTCCAAATCTTGCGTCTTTTTTAAAATCGATTCCGAATCCTCATCCACGGATTGCAGTTCTGGAGCGAGTGGTTAATCCTGCTAATATTGGGGCAATCTTTCGTTCAGCAGCGGCGCTGGGCATTGATGGGGTTATTGTAACCAGTGACTCTGCTGATCCTCTTTATCGACGCTCTTCGCGAGTATCGATGGGGACTGTCTTCCAAATTCCTTGGACTTATCTCGATGCCAGAACCTGGCAAACGGAAGGTATTAACCTCCTGCATCGCTTTGGGTATCGAACGGCTGCCATGGCACTGCGTCATAACACCATTAGGATTGATGATCCACAGTTGGCTAAATTAGACAAGTTGGCCATTATCCTTGGATCAGAGGGCCCCGGTTTAGAATAACGGACAATTACCCAGAGCGATTTGACAATTAAGATTCCGATGGCTGTAGGAGTCGATTCTTTGAACGTTGCTGCCGCTTCTGCACTGGCATTTTGGGAGCTTGGCAATCGAACACAGGACAATTAATAAGCTTAAGAAGGTTTTAGAATGTTACAATCAATCAAAAATAAATCGGCAATTATTACCGGAGCATCTTCAGGAATTGGGAAAGCAACCGCATTAGCCCTCGCTCGTGAAGGGGTCAATCTTGTTTTGACAGCTCGTTCAGCGGACAAACTAGCTGCTATTTGCAAAGAATGTATGAAGTACAATATTCAAGCGTATTATTACGCTGGAGATATTACTGACGAGCAAACCTCAATCGAGACGGTTAAGCTAGCAAAAGAAAAATTCGGTAAAATTGATATTTTAATTGCTAATGCTGGGATTGGTCTGGTTCAAGATTTTCTTGACAGTTCGATGGCGGACTACGATCGGTTGATGAATACTAATATGCGTGGTGATTACGCTATTTGTTTGCATACTATTCGGGAGATGGTTAAGCAACATGAAGGTCAGGTGATCATTACTTCATCAGTCACGGGAATTGATGCACATGGTGATGAAACAGCATATACTGCTACCAAGTTTGCTAATCGTGGGTTTGCTCACAGCCTAAACGAAGCTTTTCGTCCAAAGGGAATTAAGGTGTGTTGCATGGATCCATCAGCTACGGATACTCAATTTGAGATCGGTAATGGACGGACTAAAGAAGAAAACGATGCTTCAATCATGTTGACCAGTGAGGACGTTGCTGATGCGATGGTCTTTGTTTGCAAGCAGTCGAAAAACGCCCGAATCATGGAAATGCGGATTGCATCCATGGCAGGAAACTAAGGAGGACTATTATGGCCAAAAGTGAATTACAAAAACTAATGGATGGTGAATGGTACCGAGTAAATGACGCTGAGGTGGCAGCACGAAAGGTTAATTCTGCAACTCTCTGTCAAGAATTCAATGCAATTCCTGAAAATGAGCCAGCAAAGCAAGAAGCTAAAGCGCGGGAGATTTTTGGCTCGGCTGGCAAAAACTTAGTGGTTCATAGTCGTTTAAATGTTGATTATGGGAAGAATATCCATGTCGGGGATAACTTTTTAGCTAACTATATAATTTAACTGTCCTTGATATTGCACCAGTTGAGATTGGTGATAATGTTTGGATTGGACCGGATACTGATATTTATACGGTAAACCACCCACTTACAGTCAAAGGTCGTCGGGAACGACTGGGAATTGGTAAGCCAGTAAAAATTGGAAATGATGTTTGGATTGGTGGACATAGTACAATTTGCCCGGGCGTAACCATTGGTAATGGTGTAGTGGTTGCTGCGGGAGCGGTAGTAACTAAAAATGTTCCAGACAATACCCTGGTAGGTGGCGTTCCGGCAAAAGTCATTAAAAAATTGATCAGTAATGTCAAAAACATTGAATCAAAAACTGAAATTTGATTTAATAAAGATAGAAATCAATTAATTAAGTAACATAAGCGACCTGGAATCGTGAGGATGACTATTCTTCAAGTATTTTCTAGGCTGCTTTTTTATGGAGTAGGATATGGAAGAACTATTTGAAAAAGCACCAGTTAAGCGGGTGTACTTTAAACTAGCGTTGCCTGTCGTCTTAGTCATGATCACGACCATGATTTACAATTTAGCGGACACGATGTTTGTCGCTAAGACTGGGGATACTAATTTGGTTGCTGGAATCACCATAGGTGCACCACTCTTTACCTTTTTATTGGCGATTGCTGATATTTTTGGCCTTGGTGGTTCATCAGTGATCTCCCGTTTGTTTGGGGAACAAAACTATGAATTAGGACGGAAAATCAGCAGTTTCTGTATGTATGCAGGAATTATTACTGGCTTAGCATTGACGGTTTTATTATTAATTTTTGAAAAGCCAATCTTAACGATGTTGGGCGCTCGTGCAGCAACGTATGGCGAAGCTGCCAACTTTTATCGTGTGCTGTCGATCGGAGCGGTTTTCATTATTTTCAGTTTGATTCCACAAAATTTAATTCGGACGGAAGGTTTAGCAATTGAGGCGATGCTTGCAACAATGACCGGGACGATCCTAGCCATTATTTTAGATCCCATCTTTCTGTTCGTATTAAAGATGGGCGCTACGGGAGTAGGGATTGCTAACGTGTTGGGCTATACCGTTACTGACGTCATGTTGGTCGGATTCATTTGGAAAAAGGCGAAATTTATTACGCTAAATCCACGCAAGCTGAAGATTGATGGAACATCTTTCAAGGACGTCGTGGCAATTGGTATTCCAGGTTCAATCACTAACTTTGCCCAAAGTTTTGGTATGGCACTCCTGAATTCTTCGCTTGCTATTTATGGGGCTGATAAAGTAGCTGCTATGGGGATCACGCAAAAGGTATATGGCATTGTGATCTTGGTAATTGTCGGCTTCACCTTTGGTGCGCAACCTCTTCTTGGCTATAATTATGGTTCGAAAAACTGGCAACGTCTGAAAGAAATTCTGCAGTTTGATATCTTAGTTCAGGTTGTCTATGCAGTAATCGTTGGAGGGCTGTTGATTTTGTTTGCACGCCCTGTAGTTGTTCTATTTATGAACCGTCCAAATATTGTGAGCGCCGGCAGTTACATGCTACTAGCTACGATTATTACAACCCCAGTGGTTGGGATCGTGTTAGTATACACCACGATTTTTCAATCAATCGGTAATGCGTGGGGCGCCTTTATTATGGCCATTGCGCGACAAGGAATTGTTTATTTCATCGTTTTAGAAGGAATGAAATTATTGATGGGTTACCACGGAATAGTATGGGCGCAGGCCATCAGTGATGTTGTGACTTGTATCATTGGTTTCTTCATTTATGAAAAGAGTTTGGATTTAAAAGATAAGATTAAAGAGCAGAGAAAATAGTGTAGATAGAAAAAGTCGTTAATCAATGATCATTCTTAACCCGCACTGATATTAGCAGCTACATGCCTGGCTAGATTGAAAATGCTTTTATGACTACAAAATAAAGCATTACTTAATAAAGATTATTTTAAAATTCATTAATAATTAGTGATGGATAGCTATTATTCAAATGATATGCATGATACAATTTAGGTGTATCAAACGCAAATGGTAACTTGTTTCCTGGTAGTTTGGAAGTAAGTTGCCATTAAGTATTTAAAGGGAAATTATTGAAACGTGAATTACAACTTGTTAGCTGATTAGCGTTACAATGATAGGTGAATGACTGAACTAAATTTTAAATGTAAGAGGGGGAGCAAATGGGTAAGAATAATCGACAAAGGAATCTGGTTCCAGAAAGACGAAACTTTAAATTATACAAAGCAAAGAAACAATGGATAACCGCTTGTGCAACGTTCTTACTGACATTTGGTGCGACTGCGGTTATGAATGTCAGTGCAAGTGCTGACGCAAATTCCGATACAGGGAGTACCACTCCACAAGCCACAGAAGTATCTAGTAATGATTCGACTGATCATACTAGTAATAGTACCGATTCTTCTAAAGTAGTATTAAGTTCTACTGCCAGTGAACAACCAGAATCACAGACTAGCGGCGATTCGACACCGGCAAAACAAACTGCTGATTCATCAAATGATGTCACTACTTCAGAAGCTTCAGCCGACAAATCAGCAGCGCAGGATGAAAAAAATGGTAGCAATAACCCAACCAATGATCAGACTTTAAAGGTTGGTCAGTCAACAAATGCTGACACCAGTACATTAAAAGAGTCAAAAGCAGCAACTGAAAATATTGCTCCAATTGCTTTAAATGTTGATGCAAACATGATGTCGGTAGTTCCGGGGGACTACCTTGATCAACAACGATGCCAAGTACTTCATTAAGAACTACAGCGAATTAGAAAAGGCTGGTGCCAAGTTCTCTTGGGTGAGTTATACAGATCCTTCCACAGGCGAAACCGTGGAAGTCGTCAAGGACGGCTTTACAACAGGGACAGGTCCAGATGATGTCTATTATGATGCTGTAGTTAGGGTAACTTATGGTGATGGGACAACTGCAGAAGTTGACACCAACTTTAATGCTGAAGGGCTAGTTACCCTTAGTCCAGAAAAATATTATTATGTAAAAAATGTTGGTGACAAGGCCGATCCTAATACTGCCGACGCTAATGGCAACAGCTTGGCTAATATATTAAATTACGGGCAGACTGTTGCTGGTAATAGCGAAGGTGTAACTGCCAAGTTGGTAACCCCGCTTGATACCAGTAAAATTGGTATTCACTGGGCAGAGGTTGAAGTAACCGATCATGCGATCAGTGCCTATGGTGATGAGGGTTATTCCAATGGACAGCCCGTTCGGGTAATTGGTAGATCTTACACGGTTAAGATTCCATATGTGGTTAAAGAGATCGCTTTGCGAACTGACATTCCGATTGATAGTGCTGGTCATCCAGTGATTACTGTTCAGTCACATGAAGGCGACGACTCTTCATTGGCATTTGACCCGACTATCGATAATGGTCCGAATGGCGGTGCCTGGGGTGAATATTTCTACCAAGATTATGCGTTAGCTTATGCTTTAGGAATTAGAGCGGATGCAAGTAAATTGAAGTCATCTACCAATAGTGATGAGAATAGCTTCACCATTAGTCTTGACGGCCTACCAAACGCTAACGTACAAACTGTAGACGTACAATATGCAACGTTGGTCAACGATAAAATGTACATCTATAATAAAAACGTTAACAATATCAATAGTAGAGGCTACGGAGCTTTCGCTATGCAGAACAGGCTTGAATTCCAAAACCTCATTAAAAATGGCGTATTAAAGGATAATGTCCATATTACATTAGCTAACGGAACAACTATTTCACCAACTAATTTGGAATTAATACGAAGCATAGTAAATGGTACTGGTGGTATTTTCGGTGGAAAATTTGTTATTAATTACAATGCGATCCTAAATCAAAAACAATGGTTTACCATTAACCTCAATGGTAAATCAGTGTCATTTACCACTGATACTGATGGAAAGCCGCTCGGATCAGATGGCGAGGTCATTAAAGGCTCTGACGGGAAGCCATTATTTACCATTAATTCTAATGGTGAGCCGGTGGATTCAAACGGCCAGGTGATGACGGATTCTGACGGAGAGCCACTAAAAATACTATCGGTTCAACCGCTAATTTGGACATCTAATACGATTATGAGTAATGCTGCTACGGATGAATTTCAAAAAGAAGTTGAAAAATGGTATGCAGCTACCAATGGTAATGGTAAGGCAACTTATTTTGGAACGCCTAATTATTCAGTGAGTTGTAGGAACTTAACTACAGAAGGTCAAGTTTTAGCACCAACTTTAAAGAATGACGCTAATTTAGATGTCGATATTACAGATGGCGCACGGACATACGCAGAAGCTGATAAAGACGGTACGGTTAATAATCGCAATTTAGCTGCCTTTATACAGAACCCAACCAGTGTGCAACAGCTAATTGACAATGGCTATAGCAGATGGGATGTGAGAAGTACCCCTAATGATCTAGGGACATCAACGAATAAAAATGTAGCCTATGGGGCTACTATTAATAATTGGCCAGCAGGCACCAAATTTGTGTGGAAAGGTGAAGACGGTTCAAACGAATTAATTTTTGACAAGGCCGGCGAAAGTAAGACAGGCTCGATCACAATTGAGTTACCTGGTTATGACGCTAAAGCAACGGCGGCAGCTAATGAACCATTTGTGTACACAGTATCTGATGTCACGCTCCACTCACATGCTGAGGTAACTGCTAAGAATGAGACCGTTGATTATGGTACTAAGTTAACTGCTGCTGATTTGGTTACTAACAAGGACGTATTTCCAGCGGGTACCACTTTCCAATTTGTTGATAATACTGAACCTGATTGGCGTAAACCAGGATCTTATTCAAACGTAACCATTACTGCAACCTACCCAACTGATTATTTGACTAAAGATGGTAAGCATGAAATCACTACTAAGCCAGTCACAGTTGCCGTAGCAATTAACGATACTCGGACCATCACTGTGCTTCAAGGCACTACAATTCCAAGTGTTGACTCAGTTTTGAACTTACCTTCAGACTGGCCAGAACATACTGCTAAGTGGACTCAAGATGTTAATAGTAATGCTACTAATCAGGGACAAATTACAGTTCATTATGCAGATAGTGGCCTAGATCAGGATATCAAGGTCTACGTAACTGTAATCCCAAAGGATACTGCAGTTGATAATCCTGAATTTAATACTAATGGAAAACAGTATGGCAAGACTGACGGCGAAAGTATTGCTAATGGTGATAACCAAGGAGCAGTTTTAACAACCAATAATGGTAAGGCTGTTTCATATGAGACATACAATGAGAGTGGTGTAGCGGGTGAGCCAAGTACATTCAAGCAAGAAAGTACTGATTACACACCAACTTATAGTTTGTCAGGTTTGAAGACTAATGCGGACGGTAGTTTAGTCATCGGCAATCAAACGTTTCTGTGCGTGTATCTGTGCCAAAGGGAACGATTGGAGCTTTAACTGATGCAGATGGTAATTCTTACTATGATTTAACTACAAATATTGTTGTTGCTCAGCCAGTAACGTTTGAATTCGTTGATACTTACGATAATAATAAGGTGATCGGCCAAGCTTATTCACAAGAATTTGTTCCTGGTAAAAAAACTAATCTAGACTTTACAATGACAATGCCGGAAGGCGAAAAGGGCGTTTATGACTACGTTTTAGCTGATGGACAATCACTTCCAACGTCATACACTTTGCAGGAATTTAGTGAGAAGCCAGTAGTAGTCAAGATTGGCGTTCACCAGTCGATGCACTTTAAGATTGTTTTCTGGGATGATACTGAAAACAAGGAATTGTATTCTACTGAAGTCCCAAGTGCTAACGCAGCAAATGGTGGATACTATATTGTCAATTTCCCTGCAGGAACTTTCCCAGCCGGTGTTAATGCTGGTTATTATGCATCAGTTGGTGCAACGGGTGTACCTGAAGGAGCTACATTTAGCGGCAACTATAAAGAACCATTAACTGACCCTTCTACAGATTGGACAGTGCCTAACTACCAGTGGGATAAGACAGAAGCGGTAGAAAAGGCCTTGACTGGTGCAACAATTACCATTCATGTTAAACACAAGACAGAAGTACTTGGTGAAAATTCTAATATTCCAGATGGTACTAAGACTGCAGAGGGTCAGTTGGTAACTCGTGATGATTTCAGTAAGACATTTACAAGAAAGATTACAGAATATCTTCCCGCTGCAACTGGTACTGAGCAAACGAAAGATTTAAGTCAGACCGTTACCATTAACCGTACTGGTGTAAGAGATCTCGTAACTGGAATTTTGACTTGGAATGACTACAAAGATGGCGAAAGCAATGTGAAGTTTGCCGATGGTGCAATTAGTGGTCAAGCTAGTTACAAGATTACGCCATTATCAAGTGCAGCTAAGTTAGCTAACACTGAAGAAGGTAACTACAGCAAAGTTTATAATGCTCAAACAACTGATCAAATCGATCCAAGTAAGTTCCAAATTACTGCAACTGTTAATGGTCAACTTCTTAATACAACTGGTATTACTGGTAATAGTTATCAATGGGTAGATGCTGATGGCAATGCTTTAACTACGAAGCCAACGAATGTCGGTACTTACTATGTCAAGTTAACTGATACTGCATTCCAGAAGTTACAAGCAGATAATCCAAACTACACTTTAACTAACACTGGTTTAGGTGTTTACAAGATTACTCCTGCACAAGGCTCTGCAACTTTGAGCGGTAATAATTCTAAGGTTTACGATGGTCAAGTAATTTCAGTTGATCAGTTGAACAGCAATGGTCAAATTAAGGTTAACTTGAACTTCCCAGGCGGCAACAATGCTAGTTACACTTTGCAATCAGGTGACTACACCATTTCTGGCAACGCCACTGATGCTGGTGATTACACCATTAATTTGACGCAAGCTGGGATTACCAATATTGAAAACTACATCAAGTCCTTGGCTGGTACTGGTTAAGACGGTGCAAGTAATGTGGCGTTCGCTGATAATGCGGTCTCCGGAGCTGCTTCATTTACGATTGAAAAATCCAAGAACGTGGTTAGTGTTGGTGGTACTCAAGCGGAAACCTATAAGGGTGCAGCTTATGACGTTGCCTATAAAGCTGACGGCACGAACAGTGTAACTGTTTCAATCGCTAGAGCAGACGGCAACACAACTGGTGCTGTTGGCAACCTGACCAAGGTAACGCTTGATTCAGATGACTTTACAATTGTGGACGGCCCAGCCAAAAATGTCGGATCATATAAGATTGCTTTAACTAAGGATGGTCTGGACAAGATTCAAAATGCTCTTGGTAATAACTATGCAGTGGCCGTAAATAGTGATGCTACTGGTACGTTGAAGATTGGGCCATACATGGCTAGTGCGGTCTTCTCCGGTGATCCGGTATGGAGTTATAATGGCGGTGTTAAGCCTGAATATTGGAAAGACTTCACGGTTACGTTGGATGAGCCAAATAATCCAACCTATGATTTGAAGGCGACTGATCTTGAATTCTTGGTCAATAGGAAATGGACTTCTGTTGCCCCGGTAAATGTCGGTACTTACAAGGTTCGCATTTCTGATCAGGGTTGGAAGAATATTAAGGCACTCAATAGTGACAACGTTACATGGAGCGCCACCGCTTCAGATGGTGAAGGTAGTTACGAGGTTAAGCAGGCGAAGGTCACTGCTACCCTTAGCGGTCAGAATTCGATGGTATACAGCGGTAATGCTGCAACTACCACTGATCTTTACGCCGGCGACTCCACAATCAAAGTTGTAATCAATAGCGACGGTGAAATTGCTAACTTGCCTCAGGAAATGACTCTTGCAGATGGTGATTACACTTGGAACACTGCTGATGGCAAGGCTCCGGTAAATGTCGGCCCTTACACGATTAGTTTGACCCAAGCTGGTTTAACTAAGGTCCAAGACTTGATTAATAGTGCCGTTGGGGAAGGTAATGTTGCTTTAACTACTACGCCAGCAAATGGCGGTACGGCTAACTTTGTAATTACTCAAGCTGTTGCCCCAAACGTTCAGCTTTACGGTAGCGAGAAGAGTACTTATAACGGTAAGGAAGTTGAGTTTGTCCCAACAAATACGGAAGCGAAGAAGAATTATGGCTTCAACAATGTTGAAAACTTAACGATGCCGACTCTGACGAGTGAAGACTTCGAATGGGTTGACCAGGATGGTAATGCTGTAGCTACGCCAGTGAATGCCGGGACTTATTACTTACAATTGAATGCCAAGGGTAAGGCCGCAATTGCGAATGTTAACCAGAACTACAGCTTTGTTGATCAAAATGGCAATAGCACGATTAGTGGGATGATTACGTATACCGTTGCTCCAGCTAACTTGTCGCTGACTGTTTCTGGGACAGCTTCCAAAGTTTATAACGGTGAAGACGCTAAAATTACGCAAAAGCAAATTGATGATGGTGAAATTAAAGTAGTCTGGAATACTTCTAATGATGCTCCATCACTTGAGTACAACTTCACTCCAGCTGACTTTGAAGTGGTTGATAAGAATGGTCAACCAGCTGTTCACGCTAACGCCGGGATTAATAACCAAGGACAAACGCTAATTGCTAAGGATAATCCTTACTATGTCCGTCTCACTGATGCAGCGATTGCTAAGGTCAAAGCGTTAGCGAATGCAAGCAACTACAATATCACGCAAGCTGAAGATTCAGGTAAGTACTTAATTTATGCTCAAAAGGCTGAATTGACGTTAACTGGTAGTCAAACCACTACTTATGGAACGTCCATGCCGCTTGATCCGAGTGCATATCAGATTGACTTCAGTAACTGGAGTGGCTCAACCCCAAAGCCGCAGATCACTTTAGAAAATGGCGATATTTATGTTGATACTAACGGTGATGGTCAAGAGGGCGCTGCGCTCCCTGTCAATGTTGGTGAATACAAAGTCAAGATTGCTAAGCAGTTAGCAGATAAGTTACAAAAACTGTATCCAGACTATGACTTCTCAGGAACCATTGATGTACAAGCTGCGCAGAATGGTCAGACTGATTACTCTGCAGTAGTTGTGCCAAAACATGATACGGCTTCATATAATATCATTCCTGCTGTTGCTACTTTAAAGATTAACGGTGCGCAACACGTAAAGTATGGTACTTCGAACGCTGTTCAGGATGGTCAATACACAGTTGATGTAACTGCGCCAGTTAATGGTAAGGAAACGTCAGTTGTAACTAAGGTGGCGCTGACGGTTGCTGATTTGACGACTGTACCAAGTAATTCAAAGGCTGGTACTTACACGCTTCGTTTGACGGCTACTGGTTTAGCTAAGGTGCAAGCTGCAATTACTGGTCATGGTGATGTAACCAAGAATTATGATTGGAAGAATGCCGATCAAGCAACTGCTAACTTCTTTATTGATCAAATGCCAGTGAAGATTAGTCTTAGCGGCAATGGATCAGTTACTTATGGTTCTCCAGATTGGCTGAACACAATTAAGGATCAGCCAAACGGTTATACATTGACCATCACTACCGAAAATGGTGATGACTTAACGTACAATCTCCAAGCTGGTGATTTGAAATACACGCAAACGCCAGGCAATGCTGGTGATTACTCAGTCGTATTGACTGATCAAGGCTTGCAGAACATCGAAAAAGCGTTAGGGACTGACTATGAATACCCACAATCGACTGCTGATACGACCGGCACCGCGCAATTAAAGGTTGAAAAAGGCGATGCAAACGTTACGGTTGACGGCAGTTGGGAGAAGACTTATGATGCTGAGCAGACGTTACCGAATGATCTTTCTGGTCACTATGGTGTCGGCTATGTCACGATTTACAAGGCAGATGGCACTGCGACAGAGGTCCAATTACAGCCGAGTGATTCGACATTTGCTAATGGTGCTAACGCTACAAATGTTGGCACTTACGATGTTGTCTTATCCGAAAGTGGTAAGGAACGCATTAAGGCTTTAGACGGCGCTAATGGTGACAACTACAATTGGACGTTTGATTCAACTGGTACTTACATTGTTGATCAAGCTACTGGTCAGGCGGAATTAACTGGTCAAAACTCTAAGGTGTTTGATGGCCAGCCGGTAACCACGACTGAAGTGAATGCTAATGGTCAGATTGTGGTTAACTTGACTCTGCCAGTTTATGAGCAAGGTGCTGAACCAGGCGATGCTCCAACCTTGGTTAAAACAATCAACCTGGGAAGTTACACTCTGCAAGATGGTGATTACACTTGGAACACCAGTGATGGCAAGGCACCAACTAATGTTGGAGATTCCTACAAGATCACTCTGAATAAAGACAAGATCTTGAGTCATTTGCAAACTCGTTTGACTGAGTTGAACGGGACAGGTCAAGATGGTGAAAGCAACGTCACGATTAATACCGATGATCTTTCAGGGACCGCTAGCTTTGTGATCACGCCGAAGAACATTACGAATGTGGTAATTTCCGGCGATGACCAAAGTAAGCAGTACGACGGTCAAGGTGCAAACCTTGATGTTAGTGGCTTGAAGATTAGTGGCGACGGTGTGGTTGCTGATACGCCATTAGTTGACACAGGAATTACTGCCGATGACTTTGACTGGTATGATGCGAGTGGTCAACAACTTGATGCGGCTCCAGTGAATGTTGGTAACTACACCGCGCGGTTGAAGGGTGCAGCGCTTGCTAAACTTCAACAAGCTAACCAGAACTACAACTTCGATGCAGCTAGTGCAGCTATTAATTACGCAATTACCCAGAAGGCTGCAAAGGTTGTGGTTAGTGGTAATGATGTACGTAATTACACTGGTCAAGGGACCAGTGTTGCGGACGTTTTGAACAAGGTTACTTTGAATGGTAATGATCTTGTTCAAGGACAAAAGTTGAATACCACGGGCTTAACTGCGAATGACTATGCATGGTACACAAAGAATGCTGATGGTACTTACACTGTGACTGGTGATCCAGTAAACGCTGGTACTTACTACTTGAAGCTTAAGGAGAGCGGCATTGATAAGATCAAGGACGACAATCCAAACTACAGCTTCGCGAGTGATGCCATTAATGGTGAGTTTACTTACACCATTAACGCGGTTAGTGGTACTGCTACTTTGAGTGGTGAAAATAGTAAGGTTTATGATGGTCAGGCGGTTACTAATGATGAAGTAATCAGTCCTAATGGGACGATTGCAGTAACGTTTGGGTTCCCAGGCAGCACTGATAAGGATACTTATGTCCTCCAAACTGGTGATTATACTTGGAACGTTGATGATCCAACCAATGCGGGAACGTACACACTTACTTTAAGTGCGGCTGGTCTTGCTCACTTGCAAGAAGCAATTAATCAATATGCCGGCAGTGGCAATGTAACTCTGAATGCCAACAGTCTAAAGGGTTCGGCAAGCTTCACTATTGACCCGAAGCCACTGACTGTGACCTTAACTGATAAGTCCAGCACCCCAGATGGCAAGACTTATGATGGTCAACCAGCGACGATTGATCACAATGCAGCAAACTTTGGTATTTTTAATGCTAATGGTTTAGTTGATGGTGAAAGTTTGAACGTTGCTAACTTAACTGATGGTGACTATGAATGGGTCGACGCTAATGGTAATCAGATTGACGCACCAACAAATGCTGGTACTTACTACATCGCTTTAACTCTGGCTGGTTTGGCTCAACTGCAAAAGGATAATCCAAACTACCAGATTACTGAACAAGGTCGTTTCAAGTACGTGATCAGTCCGGTGGTTACTAATGTATCCATTTCCGGTCGTCAAGAAAGTACAGGAACCACAATTGATGCTACTCACTACCAGGTAAATGCTCCTGCTGGGGTAACAGTTCCTGAAGGACTGACATACCAATTTGTTAACGGTACCCCAACTGAATCTGGAACCTACCTGATTGGTTTGACGCCAGAGAGTTTGAATGCTCTGGAAAAGGCCAACCCGAACTACAAGCTGCAGGTTTCTTCAACGGCTGAATTCACGTTGGATGCAACTGTCCACGTTATCTTCCAAGATACTGATGAAGATAACAAGCAGGTTGGTCAAGAGATCACCAAGTCCGGCGTAGCTGATTCAACGGTTGATCTTGGATTGCAGCTTCCGGAAAACTATCTTCTCGCTCCGGGTGAAAAGCCATTAGCTGAGTTAAATAATTACACATTTGGTAAAGATTTGACGCAGAATTTGTACATCAAACTGGTTCATAAGATTGTCGAAGTTAACCCGACTGATCCATCTACCAATCCAAAGCCGGAAGATCAAAACTGGTTTAAGGAAAATGGCTTGGTTAAGGATGTAATGCGGACGATCAACTACCATGGCTTGAGTCAAGATCAGTTAGCTGAAATCCCAGCTTCTGAGAAGACTCAAACGGTTCACTTTACTAGAACTGCCCAGTATGACTTGGTAACTGGAAAGCTGATCGCAGGCAGTGAAGGTGATTGGAATCCAGCTAGCGACAATTTAGCAGGCTTTACACCACACCAATTTGCTGGCTACACAGCAAAACCTGGTGAGATTGCAGCATTAGTAGTAACTGCTAATACTCCTAGTGTCATAATCGTTGACGTGACCTACGTCAAGAACACTGAACCAGTTCATCCAGGTGGCAATGGTGAACAACCAGGTCAAAATGGTAATAGTACGCTTCCTGGCGGCAAGGGTAATGTAACGGATCATAATAAAGAGAATTCATCAGCCCAACATACTGATATTAATAAGAAGACAAACACGAACCAATTGCCACAAACTGGGAACGCAGATAACTTAGCCATGATGGGCTTAGGTGCTGCTACCCTGTTGAGTATGTTTGGCCTTGCTGGTTTAGATAAAAAACGTGGCAAGTAAATAAGCGATTCTCGAAAGAGTTGGAAAAAGGACTAATTTTAGTTCTTTTCCAGCTCTTTTTTTGTGTAATAAAAAAGTGGGGCTGTGACACAAACCCGATTACTTTAATAAAAAGCGAACAGCGCAGTACACAAATGGCCTCCAGTGCTCGGCAAAGCCGAACTCTGGAGGCCTATTTGTACTTGCGGGGGCGTGAAAACGAAGTCATAAATGACTTCTGTCACGCTCCCACTGGATGAAGTTTGATAAAGGGATAGTTGTCAATGGACAATTAACCTTCGCCATCGTCCATTTGAACATTATTTTGGGACTGATTTTGTTGAATCTTTTGAATTGCAGCATCGAGCTGGGATTTATAAGTGCTAAATTGAGCGGCGAGTTCATCTTTATTGTATGACTTGCTAAAATCCTTATTACCGTGAGTATAGTGATCAACATCAATCTGATCATTATTAAAGCTGATGATGTACCATGCAAAGACGAACTTTCCTTCACCAATCTGAAATGTTGGATCTTCATGTTGTTCGATCGCCATCGGTTGTTCAGTTGCTGGGTTCGAACTTTGACCGTTTGCTAAGTCGTTAAAGGTCTTAAATTTATCGTCAATTGAATCACCGCGGAGCGAATTGATGTAGGCCGCGACCGCTAATTCTTCGTTGTTTAATTCCGCCTTTTGTGGTTCTGCTGCTGATGATGGTTTACTTGAAGAGTGCTGTTCCTGATGCTGCTTAGTTGATGAAGATGAAGTTGGCTTATTTTGCACTTTGGACTGTTGGTTGGCATTGTTGCTGCCGAAGATGAAAAACAAGACCGCACATAAAACGACGATAATCCCACCGAGCAGGCTATAAATGATTTTAAATTTATTCATTAATGATCATCTCTTCCACTTAATACATCGTCCATCAGTTTCTGGTTAATCTCTTCTGAATGTTGGTCATTGTAATTAATCTTTTGAATCAGTTCATCAATTTGTGCTTTCTTATCATGGTAGCGATTAATAAGATCTTTCTTGTTGAGGGTTCCTTCGCTGTGTTCGCCAGTCATGTCAGAGATTTTATGATCAATGCTGTCACCATTAATCGTCACGATCAAACGGGTTGATCCAGCGGTACCTTCTTGAAACTGGAATGAATTATCACTAAGCTGCTTGATTTGCATCAGCATTTCCTGACGTGGGTCAACTTGTTCAGTGGTATCAGCCATGGCATCGTTCAATTTTTGATCAATGCTATCTGATTTACCGAGATCAACTAAGGCCATCGCGGCCAGTTCCTCATTCGTAAACGACGGCTGAGTTGCTTGTGGCTTGGATGAAGAGTGGGCTTGTGCAGCTTTCTTAACTACCTTCGAAGATTTCTTTTGCGCAGTGGTTGTGGAATGGTTACTACTATTAGTTCCTAGTATGAACAACAGCACGGCACAAAGAATAACGGCAATTACTGAAAGGCCACAGATTATAACTTTGTTGTTTTTAGTCATGTCAATCTCCTGTTATTTAACCTCACCGATTTTTGTTAGTTTGAACTGCAGCTTATCATTATTAAAATCACTATCATTGGATGATTTGATGCGGGCTTGAATCGAAGAGCGATTGTACTTAACAATATTAAATTTACTATCAACCGAATCACCGTCGTACATAGTAAACTATTTATTATTAATTGAGTAAGTCAATTTATCATAATCAATCTTATGGAGTACGGTCTCAAAATCATGGGTCTCAAATTGCTTGATATCGTTTTTCTTAACTGTACCAGCAAGATGGTGACCATCATTGTCAAAAGCTAAATAAATGATCATGGTACCATCGGTGTCTTTACCACCAATTTCGCCGCTAACTGTACATTGATAAATAGAACCAGTGACCGCTTTTTGTAAACTTGGGTGTTGGTATTTCCACCAACCAAAGCCAGCCAGGGCAAAGACGATAATCAAAATTCCAATTCCGGTTAGTAGTTTACGTTGTTTAGTCATTGAATGACTTTTTAATTTTGGGGACGGTTGATGGCCGACCTTTCGACCACAGTTGGGACAAAACTGACTATTACTCTCTAGTTGAGCACCACAGTACTTACAGAATTTCATGTAATTTCCTCACTTTATATTTTCTAACGAATGGTATTGACGACTAACGATGTCCCAAACGGTGGTGCCTGAACTATAGGTTTGCGCGTCATTCCGGAGTTTTAAGTTACCGGCGGTTGAAACACGATACACCCGGTATTCAATATCCCTTAATCCAGGATTTTTTCGCATGATTTTAACCACGATTCGTTTATGACCACGGGTCCACCACGATACCACCCGAAAGTTTTGGTTGTTGATCGGAATTTTCTCGGCACCGTTTGGAAGAGTACCATTATTGGAGGTATAGAAATGCCACCATGCCCACCGTTCAGCCATTGGGCGAGTAATGCCATGAATGTCATTGGCAGAAACAATTTGAGATGGTCCAGGAACGTTGGCAATGAAGGAAGTTGTGCAAGCTATTAGACAAGATAAAATTATTATTCCTAACCAACGGTAAATTCTTTTCATCATAATTCTCCTGTTATTTTGCTTGTGTTACTTGCATATTATTGGCCAGATCATGAACTTGTTTTCCGGCGTGGTGGTTATTTACGAATTTAGCAATATCTGACCAAGTAGTTGAAGCTTGCGGATGACTAAATTCTTCGATGGTTTGATCGATTGTTTCATCTTCACTACCTGGCCCATCAGGAACACGATACAAGTAGACTTTATCGCCATCTGTGGTAAAAAATTCGCCACCGCCTTTACCTAGCCCATTAGCTTGAACCCGAATGGGATTGGACCCTTGTTTATAGTAACGGTGTTCGTCATCTCCACCCAGTCCTTGTTGAGCAAGCGCGCCATGTTGAGAATAGAGATTAAACTTATCCCAGAATTGGATATTATTAACACTGGCATAATAAATAACTGCCGCAATTTTCTCCTTTTGATTCATCGAATTGGCTTGCATTTTATTTTGGTCAGTGTGCTTTTGTTTTTTGGCCGTTAAACTAACCTGTCGATGGTTAGAGCTAGTTGTGGAATGACCGCTGTGTGCACCTAATAAGAATAAAATCAGTGCAACCAGAATAACGATAACTGCAGACAGAATCATGATGACTTTTTGATGCGACTTATCTTGAGAATTACTTGTGTGGTCGACCCGCTTTTGCGTAATTTTCGGTTGGTCGAGCTTGGTACCACAGTTTTCACAAAAAAGACTATCTTCGGTATTTTCAAACCCGCACTTTGGACACTTTTTCATAATTAACCTCATTTTTGGATTTCTTGAGCAATTTTTTGAACTTTGGCGAACGCGTGGTGGTCTTTGATATAGCTATTAATCGCTGACCAACTAACTGTCATTATTGGGCGTTTTTGGTCGACTTTATCAACTGTCGTGATGGGTCCACCTTGATAATAGAAGTAGACGTTATCCCCGTCTTTAGCAAAAAATGTCGTTCCGTCACCACCTAGTAAAACATTACTAGGGTTTTTGTCGGTAACATTAATTTCGGTTGGTTTAGTTCCCTGCTGGTAATCTTTGGAAGCCTTACTAATCGTCACTTTCTTATTACCTTCGTACTCACTGGTGCTAGGCCAGTGGCGAATATTATTTTCCCCGGCATAGTATAGAATGGCCGCGGTCTGCATTTTTCGATCAGCCGTTTTAGCGTTAAATTGTTGAGCTGATAATGGGTGATGAGAGCGTGAACTATTGGTGGAGTGACCACCAATTTCAAAGATGATGAGGGCAATCAATATAATCGCCAGTCCCCAAATCCAATAATGATGTGTAGCGTGTGAATTCTTTTTGACAGGAACTAATTTAGCTCCGCAATTCGCACAAAAAACACTATCAGCAGTATTTTGAAAATGATATTTTGAACATTCTTTCATTGTTAAATTCCTATTCACTGAGATCATTGACGTCGCCATCTGGATTTGGTTTTTGCAGAATAACGCCATGAATCTTAATTACTTTGACGCCAAAACTAACATTGCCGTGAATATCGTCACCAGGGAAGTAACGGGGCAGGGAGGTGTCTGGATCACCATAAGCATCCACAAATTGGGGAGTTAGTTGTTCTTTGTATTTATACTTATATTTTTATGATGCTTTTTGTGGTGCTTTTTCTTAACCTTGACCTTAACGGTTTCGTATTTGTAAGCACCGGTATCAGCATCGTCCCAATTCAGATCGACTTTACCATCCGAACTAACGTGCCAAGTTCCAACGGTTCGGTAGTCACTGTTTTGACTATTTGCGTAGGCTTTATCATCGCCGTCTAGCCAGTAAGGGTTAACGTTGCCCCCTAAGGAGCCATCACTGTTGAATTTAAGGAAGACGTGGGAATATTTATTGCCACTAACGTCTTTGGTAATTTGATTTTTATAGTCACCACTATCGTCATCCTGGTCTTCCTTATTTTTAAAATAAGAATATCGCCAGATGGTGCCATCCAACGTTTCCTTGGTATAGGATTCTCCTAATTTACTGCTGGATAAGGAAAATTGGTGTTGGTTGCTAAAGTTGAGAATCAGGATCCCAACGGTTAATACTTGAATCAGAATAATGGCAATGAGTTTGATTTTAAATGGTTGATGAATTCGCCGGGCGAAGATAATCAATAGCCACAGTAGGCTAGCAAAAACAAAAAAAGATCCAAAACCGTAAGTACAGGATAAATCATCCGAAATCACACTACCGGATGTATTCTGATAATCCGTGCCAGTATAAGATTGGCGCAGGATACTTTGGTAATCAATGGTGGACCTGGTGACAAAATATAGTGAACAACCTAAAATGACGGCAAGAATAATGACTCCTAAGTACCAAGTCCAGCGTGGTCGGGAATTATGGGGACGTCTGATTTTGGTTAAATCATAACCACATTTGGGGCAAAATTTGGCACCTTTACTGTATTCAGTGCCACATTGCGGACATTTTCTATTCTTCATTATTAGAAACTCCGTTGATTAAAATTCCAACTGCGTAAATAAAGGTTCCAATCCATGGCAACAGCTTCATGAATTGGTACATATTTGAGTAATCACTGACTGATGCATCACCATTAATAATTGAGGCAACAACACTCATGCTGGCGTTAGCAACATTAGCGTAGATGTATGAACAAATCCCCGCGAACGCCAAGAGAACGATTGCCCCTAATACTTTTAGGACGTGACCACGTGGGCTGTGTTTAAAACCATTGACGATTCCACCAATAAACATCACCACCCCAAGTAGTCCGAGTGAAATTCCCCAGAAGAATAGGTAACCACTTGAATCGAGAGCACCACTTTTGATAACAGAAGTTGCTTGTGATGCGATACTCGTCGCTGTTGGGCGATTAGAGAAGTACATAATGCCACCGACAATGGCTAAGATTAGGCCGAAAATAAATTCAATTCCGGTGGTGAAGTGGTGATTGACCGGAGTAGAATTAAGCATTTTCTTTTCCTGTCGTGAAAGATGGGTTGCCTGTTGAGTTTGGGCCTGATAATTATTTACATCTTTTAGGTCAACCTGATTTTTAGCGATTAAGGCTTTACCGAGTGAAGCCATTTTACGTTTGAGATTATCAAGGTCGTTGTTATTGAGCCAATCATGGAACTTATTTTCCCAAGGATAAGTTTCTTCATTCGAGAGGAGTGGGTATAAGTACGTCAATAGCAAAAAGATGGTTAATGACCACCAACGAAGGGTTGGCAACAACACAGCCCAAGCAAAGAAAAAGAGCATGGTGATGGAATTATTGTTCATGAATTTGAACACTTGTTGCCAATGTTTCTTGGAGAAAGCTAATCGATGAAAGACATTAATTCGGTTATTTTGCTGTTGATCTTTCAATTTAGCTTGCAACTTGGCAATTTCTGCTTCGAGCTGCTGACGATCATCGGTATGTTCAGCAGTTGATTGATCTTCAGTAGCAGTACGATGTTTAGGTGCTGACTCATGATGAGGAGCTTGCTTTTCGGCATTTCGATTGGGTTGAGGTGCCTGCTTAACCGGCTGTTCAGCTTGTGGTTGAACCCGCTTGCCACATTGTTCGCAGAAAACTTGGTTGGGCTTGAGTTTAGCGCCACAGTATTTACAAAATTTCATAATCTTCTCCTATTGCTGTAAGTGAATGTGTTGAGCTTTGTCTTTGATTTGGTCAACGGCTCCATGGTCGTTGACGTAGTTAATGATGTCATGGAGGTTGGCAGTGGCAAGGGGGTCTTTATCTTTTTGCAAGTTAGTGGTCTTAACATCATAAAAGGCGACTTCACCGTCTGAACCAACAGTGTATTGGGCAATTGATCCGCCATTCATATTGCTTGGTCGAAGGCCCCACGAATTACCACGTCCCTTAACATTAAGATGATCTGCGTTATCAAATTGATCAATGTCAAGGTCATCGCCATATGATGAGAAAAGGCCATGCCAGCATCCTTTATCGACGACATGATCACCATAGTACGCAATTGCCGCCGCCGTTTGCATTGGGGTAATGGAGTCATAATCCAACTTATCGCCAGAATCATTACTGGAAGATGCCGATGAATTAGTCTTCGAGCTAGTTTTTGCAACTGAGCTAGAACTGGTTTGACTTCTTTTCACAGAGGACTTATTAAACATCTTGCCCGCAAAATAAGCACCGACAAAGATAATGAGTACACCAATTACTAACAAGACCCATTTGAGTTTTTTCATTGTTAATTCGTTCCTTTCATAAAAAAAGCCCCGACAAAATGCCGGGGACTTCACCTAGTTTTAAAAATCCCAATCATAACCGAAAATGAACGTTTTCATATTACACTAATTAGCGAAAATAAATTGCATTAAAGTGCCATCTTGTTCATTAAACGAAAAAATTTAACCATATAAAAAATCATTACCAACGGATGCCAGTAATGATTAGTCAATTATGATTCGGCCTCACCAATAGAAATATAGTCAGTGAAATCAGGGCCATGGACGATTAGAGCTTGGTGCTTTCGATCAGTAGTTACATTGTACCAATGGCGTGATTGCCAGGTGTATTGGATCTTAATACTATGAGTGGTGTTTAGATTCTTCGGAATTGTTGCCAGATTTATCTTCCGGGCAGCGGTTGGCGACATTTTAATTTGGAGCCGACTTGTCGGTATTGCCTGGTATTTAGCTTTAACTTGCCGAACACTGACGTGATTGAGCTGGTGGTAATTCGAATATCGCGCTCCACGGGAAATCACCATTTTATGATCACGTTGAGCGGGTTTTCGGAGATTGATTGCAATATAAAATTTCTTGGTTGCTGAAGATGGTTCATTATAACGACGAGTGATGGTAAAGGGTTTAATACTGGATGAGATGTAGTTGTTGGAGTGCAAAGCACTAATTCCGATAATAAAACCAAATGTAATGATAATTAGCGTAAGGATAAGCTTGGAACTTGGAGATAAACGGTGATCAGAAGGAGTGGAAAAATTCTTGTTCCAGGTTTTTTGAATTGGCGTGTTATTTAGTGAGGTGTGACAATTTAAGCATTCGTCTTGATCCAAGGGATTCATTTTTCCACAGTTTGGACAAATTTTTACGTCAACGGGTTTAAGTGTATAAAGTTGATAACCACACTTATGACAATATTGGGTATTGTCGGGATTTTTCGTTTTACATCTTGGACAAATCATTTCATCACCTCCGTTTTATGATTAAAATCATGCTATCATATTAGCATTCAAAAGAAGGAGTGTTGAGAGTGTTTTTTACTTTACAAAATCCAGCGATTTATAATATGATTCATTTTCCATTTAATGTGGATATATGGACGGATGTTTTTTATATGATGTTTGTCCTAATGATTCCATTGTGGAGCTATACTAAAATTACCCAGCGAAAGCTGAATTGGTCATATTATGCAATCTTCGGTTTCCTTGGCCTCTTTACAATTGCAGTAGTCAATACTTATCTCGTTTTATTCATTGGAATTCTAATTCTGTATGCACTGGCTTTTCGTCGTTCAGTTTCCTTTAACAAAGTGGCTACTGGGTTCTTAATTTCGGTTGGCCTAATTCGCTTTATTCAGAGAATCTACGTTAGTTTATTTTCGCTTTGTGTGGACACGCCCTTTCATGTTCATCAACGGTTGGGTACGGATAATTATGTGATTGTCCTCGATATTGTTTATAGTCTTTGTTTGATCATTTTTGTACCCTTATTAGTTAAATGGGCTCAAAACTTCATCAGACAATATTTAAGGACGGTGGTTCCATCAAATCCGCTATTTACGTGGTTAATTAATTTAGGAATGCTTGCTCAGTATCCTTTCATGTATGCAGTTAACTACCGGTTGATTTCGATTACGCCGGTGTGGCAACTAGTCATTAATATTATGTGGCTGCTGGCCCTCTACCTGCTAATGTATCTCCGGTATCGTTACCTAGTATTAAATACGATGGTGGATGATCAACAAATTGAGCTCAATAATTTAAGATTATACACAAGTCATATTGAATCGATGTATGACGATCTGCGGCGTTTCCGTCATGATTACAAAAACGTTTTGTATAGTTTAACTGGGGCATTAGAGAATGACGATATTCAACAATCTAAAGAAATTCTCAACCGGGTTTTGAAACCATCCGAGCAAGAGGTCAGCAATAAAGCAAGTGTCCTCGGCCGACTGGTAAATATCCAAGATTTGGATGTAAAGAGTCTAGTTTATAGCAAGGTGATGAAAGCAATCGAAGCGGAGGTCGACTTTCAAGCAGAAATTGCCCAACCGTTTAAGTTTGGTTCGTTAATGGACCAACTAGATGTTGATCGGGTTCTTTCAATCTTGTTGGATAACGCGATCAATGCTGCTCAGCTGTCAAAGGAAAAACAAGTTAACTTTAGTCTGTTTGAAAAGTCAGGTCTCCAGTACATCGTGGTGGGTAATTCTACCAAGGATCGGGAACTAGACTTACAAAAGCTAGATCGTGATGTTCGGCGGATTAACTTGACGGATAACCACGGAATTGGTTTGAAAAACTTACGGATGATTCTCTCTCGTTATCCAAGTGTGACGAAGGAAGAAACTTCGCAAGATTACTGGTTTAAGCAGGCTATTCGGATTCCGAAAGCCTAAATGGTTCTCAAAAGAATGCATTTAATGGTAATCTTTGTTCATCGAACTGTAAAAGTTAAAAAATCGTTTTGGAACCCCGAATAATTCATTTATTGTTTGATATTATAAATAGTAACTGAATTATTAGTGGGGGGGTAACGATGAAGTGCTAGACGTCTACATTTTAGAAGATAATCTGGCTGAATTATCGCAGATTAATCATTACGTTCGTTCAGTTAGCGAAAAACTGAATATTCAAGCAAATGTGCGGACGTTTTCAACGCTAGAACAAATTAACCAGTCGATGCCAGAGCCTTCACTTCGCAATGTCTACATTTTGGATTTAGCAATTGGTGATGATGACCAGGTCGGGTTAAAGTTTAGTCAAAAGATTCGTCAATATGATTTAGAAGCATCCATCATCTTTCTAACGGTTCATGATGAATTACTTTCTACAACTTACCAATATCAAGTCGAAGCCCTTGATTTTATTGTTAAAGATCCAAAACGGGTGGTACAAAGCCTTGAACGTGACTTTACGAAAGTAATCAAAAAGCTGGAATTACCAAAGCGGGGCAAGACGATTACTTTACGGAGTCATTATGAAATTATTAAAGTCTACGTCAATGATATCTTGTTTTTCCAAAGCAATCCGGATAATACCCATGCATCATTTATGTATACGGAAAATAATCAGAAGATTCCAATTAATATGTCATTGCGGGAGTTAGAAGAGCAAGCTGAGGAATTCTTTAGGATTCATCGTAGCTACTTGGCAAATTTGGCGAACATTCGCAGCTTGAATGTCAAAAAACACACGGTTAAATTTAACACTAGTGAAATGACGGTTCCCGTATCACGATTAAAAACGCGGAAACTAATGGAAGTTTTAAATAACTACTCTTCAATTCAATGGTAATTAAGACCCTCAAGTTCGGCTTTCCCGAACCTGAGGGCCTTTTTTAGTAAAAAAAACCGCTCAATGCAGAAGGAAACCATTGAATGCATCACTGATTGTCGAAAATTTGTACAATAACTTTTGTGAATAAGACAACTTTGACTATCGGGAGGAGTTTTTAGAATGAAAGAACATAAGAAATTGTATAAATCCGGTAAGTTGTGGATGACGGCTACCGTCATGGCATTCGCTGCGGGAGCTACGTTGGTCACTACAACCGCCCATGCGGACACGACAGCCAACACTGCCGCTGATACGACTCAAAATTCAACTGACCAAGTTGCACAACAAGAACAAAAGGTTAGTGCTGATCAAGATGCGGTTAACAAGGCACAAACTGCGGTGGATGCCAACAAGAAGGACATTGACCAAGCTAGTCAAGATCTGCAAAAGGCTCAGCAAGATCAACGGGACGCACAATCACAAATTGATGCCCTCAAGAATTCTTCAATGTCATCTGATCAAGCGCAATCAACAATTGATTATCTGACCAAAAAGGCCAACTACTATCAACAAGCTGACCTGCAACGTAAAGAAGAACAGGCACAAGTTAAGATCAATAAGCTGAACGATCAAGTCAGCACATTAAATTCACAAACTGAGACCGCAACGGTTCCAAATGGCCGAATTGATAAGAGCAAGTCCCTATTAGAAAATGCTTCTCGTAATAACCTATGGGACAACTTCTATAGTGATGAGCAAAACGGCAATACAACCTGGAATCAAAAACTGGTTCCGAACAACATTTACATTAGCCCAGACAATGATAAGTCAGCTAATCATGGTGCTTCTGCGCCATCAACAGCTAATTTAGCAAGTGAAGCGTATTCACCATATGGTGAATTTGACAAGGTTAATGCCACTAGTGGGATGACGGAAGACCAAGCACGGGAATTATCAATTTTACTGCTGAATGAACTGAACCATGCTCGTGAACAACGTGGCTTAGCACCATTTGTGATGACCGAAGACCAATTTAAGCGGGCGATGGCGCGGGCTGCCCAACCATCAGCAAGAGTATTAGACCATAATGAATCAGATATGAATTCAGTCCTTGGAAACTGGCATTCAGAGAACTTAGCATTAGTAAATGCAAGCGCGGATAATATGCTAAGCTTGCTTAACAATGCTAATGGTTCTGTTTCAAGAATGTTAATGGTTGATGCAGACAGTAATTGGGGTCACCGTGATAACTTCTTGGAAAACGGTAATTACAATGCGGCATTTGGTTTTAAATTATTGGACAACGGTTTCTACGTAATGACCTTTGACACCACTTACGTTAATGATACCGATAAAGCTAATGATTTAGTAACAAACACAATTAACAATTACGCTGCGATGGGGCCAACCAAGGACGCCACGGCTAATGATCAAAAGTTAAATAATCAGATTAGCGATTTGAAGCAACAAATTAGTGACCTTCAAGGGACGATTAAGCAATTATCCAGCAAAGAAGATAATTTACAGTTTGACGCTAGTTACTTGAGTAAGGCTGAACAAGATCAATATAATCAAGCAAAGGCGCAACTGAATTCTTCACAAACATTAGCAGATGCCCAAGCTAAGTTGCAACAAGCAACGCAAGCGGTTCAAACTGCTCAATCAACTAAGGATAGTTTGACCAGTCAAACATCCACGCTGCAGAATCAATTAGACGCTGCCAAGGCCACTCTGGCGAAGGATCAGGAACTGCTTGGTAAGTTGAAGGCGGCCCAGCAAGTATCCAACCTGCAACCAAAGGTTGGCGCACAAAAGCAAACAGTTGCTAATGATCAAAAGACCGTGGATACTGCTAAACAAGATGTTGATAGCAAGCAGGCAGCTTACGATGCTGCTGTGCAAACCCGTAAAGATACTTGGAACCAAAACCAAGCTGATCTTGCCGCTGCCCGGGCCGCTGGTCAGGAAGCTAGCGAAGCACAACAAAAGCTGGACGCTGCCAAGGCTGCTTTAGCGAAGGATCCAAAAGTGGTGGCTGCTCAACAACAAGAAACATCTCTAAAGGCTGAACTGGTTAAGTTAGTACCACACTATGGTGACTTCTTAAACTGGAAGCTGCGGGACAAAGAAGAAGCAGCTCTCTCTGGTGATCAAAAGACGCAATACAATCAATTACAAAGTCAATACCGTGCAGCTCAAGATACAGTGAATGATGCGCAAAAAGCAGCGGGAATTGATGATTTGCAAGCAGATGTCACTGCTAAAGACCAAAAGCACATTGAGTTATCGAATAAGCAAAATGCTTCTGCCCAGAAGTACATGGCAGCCTTTGATGCAGAACAACAAGCAGAAAAGGACTTGCAAACTGCGCAAAATAACCATGATCGTGTTGCTAAGCAATTACAATCTGACCAAGCAGTTTTGATGGACTTACAAGCACAATTAGATCAGTTAACGCAAAAGGACAACGTTAAGTACACCAACTTGAATCCTAGCTTGGTAATGAAGGTTAACGTCACTGCTGGTGATACTAACATTCCTGCACCAAAGCTGACTGACGATGCTTTCATTAAGAATACTAACACTGCCTCTGCTGCAATGTTTATGGTACTAGCGCAAACTAATGGTACTTATCCAGAAGGTACGACAGTGGAATGGGCAGATCCTGCCAAAGTTCAAAAGGATGCTCAAACTGCAGGAACCTACGATGAAGAAGTTATTTTGGACTTCCCTGATGGTTCTAAGTCCAAGGCATTTAATGTTCCAGGTGTATTGGTAGTTGCTGCTAAGCAAACCACTCCATCTACTAACCCAACGAAGCCAACGGAAACTGACCATACTTTGACAGTTCACTATATTGAAGTCACTGGGTATGCACCAGATGGTAAGGAAATTACCAAGGTTGTCGGTACGCAAACCTTTACTGGTAAGCAGGGTGATACCTTCAGTGGCAGTCAACTTAACGTACCAGCGGGATACAAGTTAGCGAAGGATGGAGTAACCTACACTATTGGTGATCAAAACAGCACACTGGAACAACCAGTGGTTAGTGTTAATACACCATCGACCCCATCAACGGATCCTAATAAGGGCGATGATAAGCCTGCTACGCAAGAACACACACTGACAGTTCACTACATTGAAGTAGTTGGCTATGAACCAATGGGTGCCCCAATTACCAAGGTTGTTGGTACGCAAACCTTCACTGGTAAGCCTGGTCAGACCTTTGGTGGTGACCAACTGAAGCTTCCTGCTGGCTACAAGCTGGCCATGGATGGCGTTACCTACACCATCACGGATAAGGACGAAGTGAACGAAACACCGGTAATTAGTGTTAATACACCATCAAGCAAGCCAACGCCTTCAACTGATGAAAAGACTGATTCACAATTACCAGCAGGTGCTAAGGTTGTGAATAATCATGTCGTTGATGCCAATGGCAACATTCTTGCTGGTTGGAAAGTCGTTAATGGTCAAGCCGTTAAGGAAAATAGTTCAGTAGCACAAACTGCTGCCGTTCGTAATGCTCAACCAACTAAGGCTAACAATGATAAGAAGCTGCCACAAACTGGTAATGCAGACAGCTTAGCAATGCTGGGCTTAGGTGCTGCCTCATTGTTGAGTATGTTTGGCCTCGCTGAATTAGACAAGAAACGCGGCTGATTGAGTAAGTAATTTAAAAAGGGTTGGAAAAAAGGACTAATTTTGGTTCTTTTCCATGAAGTGAACCCTGTAAGTTGGACACTTTAATTTAGACAACTTTTTCTAAGGTAAGATTTCGATATTCAATCGGAGT
>NZ_JBWPXC010000009.1:0-31893 GCF_056590915.1 Limosilactobacillus sp. C0001E2
TAATTAATATACCAGTGACCCTAGTTAGTTGTCAACAAAACTTCGTAAACTTTTTCAACTTTTTTCTAAAGCTGTACGATCCCTCCTTAACAGTTTTAGAAGTTCGATTTATCCGTTTCATCCATCAGTTACTCTTAAGGTTTATCCGGATTAAAATGAATGTCTAAAATCGTACAAGCAGTCATAAATTTCAATCGCCGCTAAATCGATATTATCAAATACTAATTGGCTCTCTTGTTGGTAGTGATCCACAATAAACTCTCCATTAATTTGATCGTAAATCACTTTACAAACTGGGACACCATATTGCTGAAACTCCCTCACCTGACGATCACCAGATTGATCCCTTGACATCGCATCCAGCCGACTAATAATCTTTTGTAAATTTGAATGAATCAATACAACTCGCCCTCCTAAAATAAAAAGAGTTTAGTTCTCCTAAACTCCCATACTATTTTTTACCTTATCTGGTTTAACCATTAACGCAAACATCCCAGCAAACATGCCAAAGTAATAAGTTAAGATCCGCCATAACAGCATCGCTAAAACTAATTTACTATGCGAAGTTGTAAAGCTAGTGAACAGAACTGCAAAGCTATACTCTGCACCCCCCGTTCCGCCCGGAATCGGAAACAGCGAAATAATCATAAAGATTAACGTATGCAAACTCATCGCCATCACCAAGCTGACGCCATGAACATTCAACGCTAAGAGGATGAAGTACGGAATAATATAATAAGCCATTAATTGTAAAATCGTAACCACTGCTACTTTAGCTAATTTTCCATACTCCGACTTCATCTTAATACTCTCTTGGTAAAAAGAATCTACTTTCTCATTTAGTGAATTCTTAATTTCCTGATAACGCCGCTCCTTAACGAACCACCGTACTGGTTTGATCACCACATTCATAAGACGCTTCGTAAAGTTATACCAGTACATTACCATCAATAATGCCACAATCACACTTAAATGAATTACAAAGCCAAAGATTACTAATAATGATAGGACATGTAGTTTTTCTTCAATATAGTGAAAACCAATCAATAAACTAATAACAAAGTTCACCACAATCATCGATTGAAAAACCACAAACTTCATCAGCAATACGGAACTGGCAATTCCACCGTCAACCCCAGACTGAAGCATTGCAACCAATTGAGCCGGTTGCCCACCCGTTGAAAATGGAGTAATTCCATTAAATAGTTGCTCAATTAACGGTAACCGTAAGGCATCTTTCCACGTAAAGTGAGGATAGCGGTTTGCCATAAAGATTTTGACCGTAACCCCCTCAAAAACTAAATATAAACATATACATAGCAATGCAACCATAAACCATCCCCAATTCATGGTTGCCAAATCAGCGCTAATCTCTTGTAAATTAGTATCCCTTAGTGAATACGCAAATATGCCAATGCCTAACAACAGCATCGTTGTCAGCACTAACCAATTCTTTCGCGACATATTACTTCTCCTTCGCTTGACTGGTATAGAACCGATACCAAATCTTAGCCAGATGATCTTTTGAGTACCGTTGTGCAGCTTGCCGTGCTTTATCACGCAACCCTTTCAATTCATCTGGATCATTACTCAAACGAGTTAACTTACGTTGCATGTCGTCAACATCCACCGCTGGTTCATAGTAGCCTTCAATAATTGAATGGTAAAGAGAAAGATCACGCAGCATCACTGGCGTTCCACAAGAGAACGCTTCAAGAACCGACATCGGAAATAGTTCATTAAAGGATGGTAGCAAAAACAAATCCGCTGCATTATTAAGTTCAGCAATTTCTTGTCGACTTACAATTCCCGGGAACCAGAGGTTTGCAGGTGGATCATCAACCACCCGTTTTAACTCCTTATACCCATCCGTCATCGCACCAAATGAAAAGCCACCAGCCCAAATAAATTGAATGTCTGGATTTTGACGGGCGAGCTGAATGAAGTCCGGAACCCCTTTGCGTTCCTGGACCTGACCACTACCTAGTACTACAAATCTGTCTAACGGAATTTTAAACTTGTCCCGTAACCGCCGTCGTTGGTCAGCATCAACCGGATAAAATTCCTTCGCATCAACAAAATTAGGAATATACGAAATTTTCTTCTCCGGAATTCCGTAAGCCACTAATTTAGGAATAAATGACGGGTTCACGACCACTAGATGATCCATCCGCTTATAAAATGCAATTACATAATGATAAAAGATCCCCCGGAATGGTTGTGGGATCTTCAAACTTCCTTCTAACGTTTCTGGCAAAAAATGGACATAACCAATTTTACGACCACGTTTTTTAGAAAAGGTTGAGAAATAAAAAGGTAAATCAATCGTGTGGTAGTGACTAATATCACTAGCTCGCCACTTATTAATCTCAATATCGAACTCTTTACTAAAACGCTGCCGAAGCATTTTAACTAGCTCTATATAGGCGCTGCCAACCCCCTGGCCTTTCACCTTATCAGCCGACGAATACATTGTAATCTTTAACATTAGAGTCTCCTTGAACGATGAAACAAGTGTCGACGCTGCTGTTGTTTAAGGGCGCTTTCCTGGTCTAAACGATTTTGACATTCTTCATAAAAATCGAGGACCCGCTTAGCAAATACCGCCGCCGAAATATCATGCAATTTTTGCTGACGTTTGGCAACGGCTTCAGCCCGGGGCGGATTCTTCAAATAATTCAAAACCCCGTTGACCAGTTCAGCCCGCCGCTGAAAACTAATGCCAATTCCCGGATCATCAATTAGTTGATCAGTATACTCACTCCGGCGAACCACAATCGGTAAATCGGAGGCGAGTGCTTCATCATAGGTCAACCCTTGAGATTCGGAATCAGATGCCGAAACAAAAACATCCGCCATTTGATAATAATGGTGAACTTGATCATTGTTGACCTGACCAGTAAAGGTGACGTGATCCCCTAAGTTCATTTCCCGAACCTGACGTTCTAACGAGGAACGGGCGGGACCATCGCCGACAATTAATAACTGCGTAGCTGGTTCTTGGGCAACAATATCAGGCATAGAATTAATCAATTCTTGAATATTCTTTTCAAAGGCGAGTCGACTCAGCGACAACATCACTGGAGTATCGGCTTTAAAGCCATACTTTTGGCGAATTGCGGCTTTTTGTTCGTCAGTATCGCGAAGCTTATACACGCGTAGATTAACTCCCGTCGGAATAATCCGAATTGGTGACTCGACATGATAGCTTTCAAGCGTATCTAGAACCCGTTCACTCGGCGCAATAATTCCTGACATATTCTTAAGGTATAAATGTGCTAAACGAGCCACATCCTTCGGCTTGAGAATGCGACCATTGGCAATGTAGTGAAGATAATCCTGGTACATTGTGTGATAAGTATGCAGACAGGGAATCCCCATCTCCTTGGCGACCATCTTCCCCATTACACCAAGTGAGAACTCGGTCTGGTTATGGATGATATCTAAGTGGAGCTTACGGGCAATCCGGAGGGCTTTAAACCAACCACTAAACGCGATTCGCCGATCCTTAAATGAAACGAACGGAACACTGGCAAACCGGTAAATCCCATCTTCAGGACTATCCGTTGCCCGTGGATCTGACGATGTAAAAATGTAAACGTGGTGGCCCTGCGCAATTAACTCATCTCGTAAGGTCTTAATGGATGTCGCCACGCCGCTTACTTGTGGAAAATATGTATCTGTAAACAGTCCGATATTCAAACGAAATTCTCCTTTTTCAGCGTTTTTAACTCTTAATAACACATTCTAATTATTTTAAACTTTCTCTGCTTTTGTCGCAAGTCAAAACCCGCACCAGCGAAATCATGAATCACTGATGCGGGCCTGAATTAATTATTCTGATCTGCCTGATAAAGTTCTGGTAAAGAGTGTTTGATTAACTGTTCAACTTCAGCCGCACTCTCTAAACCTAGTGCTTGATGTAATAATGGCTGCAGTTGTCGAACTGACAGGCCACTAATGAGATGTCTTAACGGTAAAATGTGATCACTAGGGACCGAAAATTCATCCAATCCCATGGCCAAAAGTAATGGTTCCGCAACATGAAGGGCCGCCATATTACCACAAAGGCTCACCCACTTGCCTTCATTATGTGCCTGACGAATAACGTGCAAGACGGAACGGAGCATTGCTGGATGTAACGTCTGCAACAGCGGTGCCACCTGACCATTGGTACGATCAACCGCAAATAAATACTGTGCGAGATCATTTGAACCAATGCTAAAGAAATCCGCATACTGAGCAAATTGATCAATCATTGTCACGGCTGCTGGCGTTTCAACCATCATCCCGACTTGAACATTATCAGGAATCTTAATTCCCTCATCAGTAAGCTTTTGCCGTTCTTCATCAACAATCTGCCGGGCTTGGCGAAATTCCGATAATGTCGTCACCATTGGAAACATAATCGCGATTTTACCATAAGTAGCTGCCCGCAGTAACGCGCGGATTTGCGGACGAAGTAACTCTTGATGAGCTAATCCGAGCCGTAAGCCTCGCAATCCTAGCGCCGGGTTACTACCATCATCATAACTTGCGTCCTGAACTAATTTATCACTACCAATATCAAGAGTCCGAACCACAATTAGTCGTTCTGGCATGGCAGTAGCAACCTGCTTATAAATCGCAAATTGGGCATCCTCGCTGGCAAACCGGGCATCCTCCATTAGCATAAATTCCGTCCGGAATAATCCAACCCCTTCCGCACCGCTATGTGTAATGGAATTAATTTCGTCTGGCAAGGACATATTTGCAGCAATCCGAATCCGCTGCCCGTCAGTACTGCGCGTTTCCTGATGTTTCAACTTACCAAGTGCACTGTTTTCACGTGCATACTGGCCGGCCATTTTCTGGTATTGATCAATCTCCTGCGGTGAAGGTTGCAAAATGACCTTACCGTGAATACCATCCACAATTGCCACCATGTCATCATGAGCATATTTGGTCACTCCATGAGTTGCTACAACACTTGGAATGGCTAGTTCTTCGGATAATAAAGAGAAATGTGATGTTGCACCGCCTTCATCCGTTACCAGGGCAGCAACTAATTGACGATCAAGGCGAACAACCTGAGTTGGACTAATTGAATGGGCGATTACAACCGCCCGGTGGTCTAAATTAGCAACATCTGGAATCGGCTCTTGTAACAAGTGGCTCAAAAGGCGTTGGCCAAGGTCATGAACCACCCCGACCCAAAAAGGACTGCTGACTGCAATCGTGGACAGCTTTTGTAAACGATCTACCAACTGTTCCACCGTCCACTCAGCGGTCCAATGGTTTTCAATTAACATATCCATCGCCAGTTGGCGGACGGCTGGATCATTGATAACGGTCTGGAGCGTCCGAATGGTCATAATTGGTCGACCAAATTCTGCTTCCGCCTGGTCACCAATTTGTCGCAAATCATGGTTAATTAAAGAAAAAGAATCACGAAGCCGCTGTGCTTCATGATTCTCATCATCCGCGACCTTATTAGGTGCGGCCAGACTGGATGCCCCCATGACATAGACCGGTGCGATGGTAATCCCGCCACCGGCAGCAATGCCGTTGAGTGTGTGGGACATGATTAGTCAGCCAGTCCTTCCTTCTTCATTGTGTCTTCGATTGCTGCAATGGCATCCTTTTCGTCGTCACCTTCAGCAGAGATTGTTACTTCAGCGTTTTGACCAACACCAAGTGACATTACACCCATGATTGACTTCAAGTTAACGCTCTTACCGTTGTAAGTTAAGGTAATGTCTGAAGTAAACTTTGAAGCAGTTTGTACTAAAATCGTTGCAGGACGTGCGTGGATTCCAGTTTCAGCAGTAATAGTAAAATCACGTTTTTCCATTATAATCATTCTCCTTAGAACAATAATAGTTAAGCAGCACTTTTCGCGCTTTACTTTGTTTTATTATAGCGATTGTAAGCGGTAAATACAAGCGTAAAAATTACGATTCAGCCCGCTCACTAATTAGATGATAGTGAATTTCTCCACCATGCTTGGCATCCCCCTCAATTTGGGAACGGTATTGATAACTTTGAAACACATTTTGAAAATCCATGAACTGTTCCGGCTTAATGATCAGTTCTTTCACCTTTCCCGCATGCAGTTGATCCAATTGTGCTTGGTAATCAATTTCTGACAACCCATCATCCCCTTTAAAAAGTTTCTACTATATTATACATGATTTTCGCACCAATTTAGCAATCATTCATAAAGAGTGCTAAAATTTATTTGGATGCAGAGGTGATTAAACGGCGATAACGCTTGATCCAACAGCGTTTATTCACAATTCACTCAATCAGTGCATTCCCTTGCTTTCTGAAAAAAAGTAAGTATAATTATAATCAATAGTCAAGAAAGGTCAAACTTTTTTGAAATTAATGAAGGAGGTATCTTTCGACAATGTTATGTCAAAACTGTCACGAAAATCCTGCAACCATTCATCTACAAATGATGGTTAATGGTCAGAAAATGCAGGTCGACCTCTGTCAAAAATGTTATGAAGAATTTAACAATCAACAATTAAATATGATGAATGGAGGAAATGATATGAATAATGGCGGATTTGCCTTCGGTAACATGGACGACTTTATGAAGGCACTCAATAATATGCAAAGTCAAGCCGCAGCTGGTGCTTCCCAAAACCAACGTCAAGGTGGCAACGGTCGTGGCGGTAAAGGCGGCATGCTCGCTCAATTTGGGATCAATATGACGGACCTTGCCCGCCAAGGAAAAATTGACCCGGTTATTGGCCGTGATAATGAAATTAAGCGGGTCGTTGAAATTCTCAACCGGCGGACCAAGAATAACCCGGTTTTAATTGGTGAAGCCGGAGTTGGTAAGACGGCGGTCGTAGAAGGACTCGCTACCGCGATCGTATCGGGTGACGTTCCAGAAAAACTGCAAAATAAGGAAATTATTCGTTTAGACGTGGTTTCCCTTGTTCAAGGGACTGGAATTCGTGGTCAATTTGAACAGCGGATGCAACAATTAATTAAGGAAGTTTCGAAGAACCCGAACATCATTCTCTTTATTGATGAAATCCATGAAATCATGGGTGCCGGAAACGCAGAAGGCGGCATGGATGCCGGGAACGTTTTGAAGCCTGCTCTGGCACGTGGTGATTTCCAATTAATTGGTGCTACGACCTTAAATGAATACCGGAAGATTGAAAAGGACGGTGCGATAGCCCGGCGGTTCCAACCAGTTCAAGTGGAAGAACCTTCCGTTGACGAAACTATTCAAATCTTAAACGGGATCAAGACCCGTTACCAAGACTATCACCACGTCAAGTACACGGATGATGCCATTGTGGCCGCTGCCAAGCTATCTGATCGTTATATCCAAGATCGGTTCCTGCCAGACAAGGCGATCGACCTCTTAGATGAAGCGGGTTCACGGAAGAACTTGACTTTAAAGAATGTCGATCCGGCCGCAATTGAAAATGAAATCCACACTGCTGAAGCCCATAAGCAGCAAGCCGTTGATAATCAAGACTATGAAAAGGCGGCCTTTTATCGGGATCAGGTTACTCGCTTGACCAAGGCTAAGAAAGCCGCTGAAGAAAACAAAGTTGAAGATGAAGCAACGGTAACCGTTAAGGATATGCAGGATATTGTTGAAGAAAAGACCAACATTCCGGTCGGTGATTTGCAAAAGCAAGAAGAAACACAACTCAAGGATCTTGACAAAAAGCTTGACGCTCACGTTATTGGACAAACGGAAGCTGTCGATAAGATTGCACGGGCCATTCGTCGGAACCGGATTGGTTTGAACAAGTCCGGCCGCCCAATTGGTTCCTTCCTCTTCGTGGGTCCAACTGGGGTTGGTAAGACTGAAACTGCCAAGCAATTAGCCCAACAACTCTTTGGCTCAAAGGACGCCATGATCCGTTTCGACATGTCCGAATACATGGATAAGATGTCAACATCCAAATTAATTGGTTCTGCACCTGGGTACGTTGGTTACGAAGAAGCCGGTCAGTTAACCGAACAAGTTCGTCGGCACCCTTACAGCTTGATTCTCCTGGATGAAGTTGAAAAGGCGCACCCAGATGTAATGCACATGTTCCTGCAAATTCTGGACGATGGACGTTTAACCGATTCCCAAGGCCGCACCGTTTCATTTAAGGACACCATCATTATTATGACCTCCAATGCTGGTTCCGGTGACGCGGTTACCAGCGTTGGATTTGGTGCTGAAGCTTCTGGTGACACTTCATCCGTCTTGGATAAACTGACTAATTACTTCAAGCCAGAATTTCTGAACCGGTTTGATGACATCGTTGAGTTTAACGCCCTCACTAAGGATAACTTAATGAAGATTGTCGACCTGATGATTAAAGACGTTAACACAATGTTGGCAGACCGCAACTTACACATTGACGTTCCAGAAGATGTTGATGAAAAGTTAGTCGAACTTGGCTACAACCCGAAGATGGGAGCACGTCCATTACGGCGGGTAATTCAAGAGCAAATCGAAGATCGGATTGCCGACTTTGTTCTGGACAACAGTGATGCCCACAACTTGGTTGCCAAAATGGATGGTGACCAAATTACGGTGATGGCAAAAGATGACGCCAAAGAACCAATGACAACAGAAAATAACGACTAATTTAGACTAACCAAAAGGGATCGTGTCATAAGTAATTCTGCTAGATGGAAATACGAATGGCGCGGTACGCAAATGGGCTCCAGTGCTCGGTCAAGCCGAACTCTGGAGCCCTATTTGCGCTCGCGGGGGCGTGAAAACGAAGCCATAAATGGCTTCTGTCACGCTCCCTTTCTTTGTAGGTGCCTTAGTAGTGGCAATGCAATTAATGGTGTCACCACCGCGGTGATAATTAACTCCACCACCCCGTTCGTTCCGAGGATGATCGCTAAGGCATTAATCAGTCCTGATTGATGAACATGGTAACCAGCAGCAACCGCCGGGGTATTCGCAAATAAATAAATTCCCCCAAGGACCAACATCGAATTGGTTAACGATGCCAATGCTCCGGATAAACTGGCCGCAATGCGTTCACTTCGTTGACGGACAATTTTGAACACATATCCAGCAACAATCCCCACCATTATCCGTGGTAAAACAGCGATGAAGGGATTAGTAAAAATCAGTGGTGCCAATGGACTGCTGGGGTAAACAAACGCCCTGATCCAGGTTAGAACTCCCCAGGCACCACCAACCACCGCCCCATCTAAGGGGCCAAAAAGAACCGCAACCACCGCGACCGTGATCGGTAACGTTGTGATTGAAAGCGGACCAATCGGTAGGTTCCCAATAAATGGTAACAAGTCTTGTAATACAATTAACACAATTAACATCGTGCGTCGGGTCATATTGTGGATTTGCTGACGTTGACGATTCATGATTATCTCCTCAAATTTGATAAAGAAATTATAGCATAACCAGTAACTAAAAAGCTCGTCATTTCTGACGGGCTTTTTGTGTATAAATTTAGTCGATTTTTTCTAAATAATGATACTTTAAAATATCATCATCCGTAATTGGCGTATTTTGCCCCTTTGCATACGCACGACTCCATGGCGTACCTAAGTTATGGGTAGGATTTTCGTCATCATTATTAAAGCTGTTCGTCTTTTGAAAATACTGCCCGTATTTTTTAACAACTCCATCTAAATATTGCTTAATCTTTGGTTTAGCTGCAATCTTTTGTAAAAAATCAAATTGGTAATTCATAGTTTCTGGTGAATATTTAATCCGTTTCCAGATATCATAATCAACTGGTCCATGAGAAAAAGCAATAAAATGAGCGTTAAAGGGTCGTTGATGGAATTCCGTTAAAAAACCTGCATAACCATAATATAGGACCTTTTGTAAGGAAAAGGCATCTAAATGCTATTTGGTTTGTAGATATGAAGCAATGTCCTCATCATTTAGTTCACTTTTGCTTTTCATATCAGAGATAAATGATTCCAAGGACGATTCATACTGAACATCTTTAAAATATGGGTCCTTTTCTTTTAAAGCTTCCAAGGAGGCATCGCGAGTCGATTACTAAACGACAACGGAATGTTTTTAATTAAATGACTGATCTTTTTTTCTTGTTCTTCAATTTTTTGATAATGTGTTGAGGCAAAACGGTAAGCCAATTTTTGCCTACGATATGTCACTAATAGTATTAATTGAATCATCGTTACTTACCTCCTTCTTTTAGTATATCATCCCGCTCCTGATTATGCCTTAGATGGGCAGTCACATTCTCTTGTTCGTCTTCCTGATCCCAAATCTGTAATTCCCATGGAAAAGTCATATTACTTTTCTTGAAATAACAATGAAACGCATGGTAGTTATGGTCATCACGATGGTAGAAACGACTGATTATTTTTTGTTTCTTTAAACAATTCAACAAAGCTTTGATGTGATCGATTTTCCTATACTTATTTAAAGAATGTTAAGATCACTCTCTCCGCCAGGATAAACGCGGTATACTAACCTTAATGAACAAAAATAATGGAGTTGAAACTCATGAAATCTTTAAAAACTGGACGCCCCTTCTGGGTTTATTACCAAGATATTGATTCGGGAGCCAATCTTGCTGTCCCGCAATTAATTCGTGGATATGAAAACGACGGATACACCGTTGTAAAAAAAGAATTACCCCAATATAAACTTATTAAAACTGACGGTCAAACTTCCGGCAAGTTCGATGGCAGTCAAGAAAATGTCCACTTCTACTACCGGAAAAAGAGCTGGGGTGAAATCGAAGATATCGATATGTACCTCTACTTAGAACAACCTGTCCAACAGTATGATCAGGTGGAAGGAATGCCGGTTGATAACATCCTCCCTGGCGAAATGTATGTCCGTTCATTCGAACGGGTAGCAACGACCAATGGTGAATTTTGGTATGAAGTGAATGCTGATCGTTGGATCAAGTTTGATGTGAATACAATGAAAATTGTTCATCACGACCCATTTGCTAAGGAACCACCAGTTAAGGATGGACCGGTTACTAACCTACGCGTTTTGCCATTAAATAAAGTGCCCGCCACCGTTGATTACTTACGGGGCGGTCATCTCTACACTTATGATTATCCATATGGTCAGTCCACCGGTACTGTTGCCAACGGTCAAGACCTAGTATTAATTGGTCGACTGGAAGACGAGAATGGGGTCACCTGGTATCAAGATGAGCAACGGGGCTTTATTAATGGTGCCTACGTGCACTTAACAAAACAAGATGAGGATGAATAAGATGAAAATTGGTGTAATTGGTGCCGGTAACATGGGGACGGCAATGATCAAGGGATGGCTTAATGCTAGTCAGGTTACCATTGCAGTAATGAATCCAGAAAATCCGCGGGTCACTAAATTTTGTGCTGAACGGCAACTTCCGCTTTTTCATCATGCAAACGAAATGATGGACTGGCAGCCGGATGTATTACTATTGACCACTCCCGCATCATTGACACTAAACATTATTAAAGACTTTGATCAGCTCCCTGCAAAAGTTGTCATGATTTCGGCCGCCGCCGGGATTTCATTGCAGAGCTTAGGAAAAGTCTTGCTTAATAATCCATGGATACGCATTATTCCAAATATTCCCGTTAGTGTTAACGCTGGTACCATTGGGCTGGCACTCGGTAGCAACACTGATCATTCTGCGGATGTCATTTCTCTGATCAAACAACTAGGTCAGGTGATTACCATGCCTGAAGATCAACTAAATATTGTTGGTACCATTGGCGGATGTGGCCCCGCATTCATCGATGTCATCATGGACGCATTGGGCGATGCGGCAGTTAAGCATGGCCTTAACCGACGGACTGCGAATGAACTTACTGCCAGTATGGTGGCCGGGACCGGTAAATTAGCATTGGAGTCCGGATTATCTCCAGCTGAATTACGTGACCAAGTTACCTCACCTGGTGGAACCACAATTCGTGGTGTCGAAGCATTAGAAAAACACCGCGTCCGTTATGCCATGATGGACGCAGTGGATCAAGCAAGTGAAAATTAATAAAGGATCCCTTTTGGTATCAATGACCAAGGGATCCTTTATTTTAATGAGAGTTAACCATTGCTAGTAATGTCGTAATTTCATCTTCTGATAGAGCAAAATCCATTTGAAGCTTTTGCTTGATTTGCGTTTCAGGAATCTGCATCTGCTGAAGAAGCCGGACTGTCTTTACAAGAGTTTCCTTTTTACCTCTTGCTATTCCTTCCTCAATTCCCGCTTCCCGAACGTCTTCATCATGAAACATCATATGCGTTTTATTATCCATGTAGCCGTTCCTCCATTTCACATTGCGACTCAAACGATGAATATAACTGGCAATTTCCTTAACATAACTATCATCCTGAACATCTTTATTATCAACATATTGCAGAAAATTTTGCAAGGGTTGGGAAACATCATTAGCTGTTCCTTTAGTATTGAGGAAAATTACTGTACGACCATCGTTCATTCGGATACGTGGATTATTTATACAAACATTTTGAAATTCATACTTACAAAGTCCATGACCAAAAGGATCAAATGGACAAATAAAGATTACGTAGGTTTTCTTTAATCGTTCATAACTGTCGCCATGACTAATCAAGTCACCATCAATTCGTCCTTGATAATACCTAATTCTTTGCGGTAAAGCTTTCGTTTTTCGGACTTGCATATCAATTTCATAAACTGCGTTTGAATCTTCAGTATAAACATCAAAACGAACGCCGTGGCTATGTGGATCTTCTTGTACTCCCTTTTCAAGAACCGGAAATTTAATTTCCCTTACCTTCAAGTCTGGTAAAATCATTTGAATCAAATGCTTACAAAGACGCAAATTACTCATCACACTGCCAAAGACATAACCATCTTGAATACTAATCTTTTCCATCAAATCTCTCCTTTATATTACCCGATATATTTTATAGACGGAAAAATCGCTGTTTTTTATTTAATAATGCATCAATAATTTCTGTAATATTAAATCCAGTTTTCTGGTAAACTTGAAGATACTATAGATAAAAAATTTGGGAGAGTAAATTACATGACAAATATCATTATCGGGATAATATGTTTAATTATTTTCTTTGCATTTCTAAAGTTCTTTATGATTGTTGGCGGATTAGCAGCAATTGGGGCACTCATTTATTTCTGTGTCAAAGCGTATCAAAACTCTGACAAGCGGACTAATCTTTTAAAGAAGCGAATTATCCCTTCTTTCATCATTATGTTAATTTGTTTCGGTATCGCCGGTACACTATCCGATCATTCTAAAAATTCTCATCATGAAGCCGTTTCCAGTTCAAAAACTGAACATCACAAAGAATCAAGTAATGACGATGATGATGACGACAGTGAATCCGAGGAAAATGATGATGAATCAGATAATACTGATACGTCATCCGATAATCAAGAAGATACGGAAGACACTGATAATAATTCGAATGCAACTTTAAGCAACAATAGCAATGGTACTGGTGTTGACAATAATCATGGTGATATGACCACTGATCAGCAGGGTACCATTGTTGGAAATTCAAAATCAATGATTTATCATACTCCAGGCCAGCACGGTTACAGAATGAATTCTGCGAACGCCGTTTATTTTAAAACTGAAGCAGAAGCTCAAGCTGCTGGTTATCGAAAAGCCTTGCGGTAAAACTATTGATTCATCTAAATATTCTAAAAGAGTCGATCAATTTGCTTGATCGGCTCTTTTAATAATTTATCCATATAAATCAGAATGGTCTAGTTACTCTCCTCCATTATTTGTTGTTCCTTCATGGGGAGTCTGTTCACTTGGTGTTGTTTGAGTATTCGAAGAAGTTAGTCGGCTTGTTGTATAACTGTTCGCGTAAGAACGTAATCCTGATTGTGGTGATCCACCAGTTGTAACATTTCTTCCATTTCCAATGTTATTAGCAACACGGTTACTGCTGTATGAACTTGACGAAGTGCTAATGCTAGAAGCACTACTACTTTGAATTGAAGATTCATGAGAACTTGCAGGATTATCTTCAACCACTAATTTCTTAGTAATCTTACGTTTCCCATTCTCAGCAACAATATCGTACGTCCCGGAATCACGGAAAGTGTAATGAAAAGTCACCTTATTTTTTCCTGAACGTACATTAAATTCTTTGTATACTTTTTTACTGTAATGACCAACAATTTTTAAATGAGTATTTGGCGAAACTTTAAATGACACTCGTCGCTCACCATTTTCATCTAAATGAACTTTTTTATTAAAGGTTAACGAAATTTGATCATTACTACCCTCTTTTACCTTAGTTGATTTTTTGGAAGATTCATGAGAAACTGCTTGCCCATTTTTATATGAAAGGTATCCTCCTCCACCAAAGCCAACAAAAAAGATAACTATTAATAACCAATTAATAAAAACACGCCAACGTCGGACTGTCGAATATCCTCTTTTCATTCTTAATACTTGAACTAAATACTGTAAAACAAGCAGAACGACCGCTATCACTCCACTTAAATTGAAAAATTCTTTGTAAATCCATACTTTTTCTTCCCATATATTAATTAATTATTGCAGAAAACTTCTACGTTATTTTATCATACTTATTAAAATTTCTATATTGTTATTGCCAATGATTTTAAGCTAACTTCCTGTTTTATATTTAAAATCGTTTTAAATTAACATTTGACTAACTACATACCCAAATTTCTTTCTTCATATTGATTAATTAGACCTATAATTAAAGTAATGAAATTATCTAGCCAGAAAGTTTAACAATCTAGGATATACTATTGGGAGAAAAACAAATGAAAAGAATCAGTTTAGTTAGTTTTATTATAATAATGTGTCTATCTTTAGCTGCGTGTGCAAAAAGAGTAAACGGACAGAAAGTCTACAAAACTCAAATTGAAAACGGTATAAAGCCGGTTGCAGGAACAGGTAAATGTAATCGTGAATTAATCCGTATTAAGGGTACCACTTCAGCCCCAAGTGGTTATAGGGTTGTAGCTATTTCTAATACTGGTCAGCATAGTCGGATTGGCGAAGATACTACTATGCAAAATAATGTGAAAGTAAAAGATGGTAAGTTTGCTGGTTATATTGATCCTGCTAAAAACAATCCAAAAGTCAAAAAAGGTGACAAACTTAAATACCACTTCTTAGCAGTTAAGAATCCTAAAGACATCAAAGATAATAAATCAACCAAAAACGTAATTAATAAGAAGTTCAACACAACAACCGTCAAAATAAACTTTGAACCAACAACCCTTTTCGTTCAGTCAAAAGTTCAAACTAGTTTAGGTAAGGGCGCTAAAGTTACCAAAAAATCGAAAACTGTCTACACAATTACGCCGAAAAAAGATAGTTCATTTGAAAACGATGTTTCTAAGGCAATGTATGATGATAAAGATAGCTGGAATAGTATAACTAAGAAGATCAATAAGCTATCTAAGCAAACTAAAACACCAAATGGACGGATTGCACTTGTATTAATGAATCCTGAAAACCATAAAAAATTCCTTTTTGTTTCCATTGGCGGCAAGACTAAATATGATGCAATTACTAGTGGCACCGTTAATAGCAATGCATCAAATGCTAAGAATGCCTCAAGTAATTCTGATAATAGTGACGACGATGGTGATGATTTTGAACTAGCCATGATACTAGCTTGGTTGCTGGCGTATGATGAAGAATACGGTGACGATTCATCCGAAGATACTAATGACGATTATTACGATGATAGCGATACCGATGATGACTACTATGACTATGACGATAATTACGATAATAATGATTCACAAGATAATCAAGATTATTCTGATGATTCACAAAGTAATAATGGTCAGCAACAGAATGGCGGTCAGCAAAATAGTGAACAAAATACTAATTCTGCAAACGTTCAATAGGCGTTTATAAAGATTAAAAATAGGGTCACAAAAAGCCTGTACTATCAACGTTAAACGTTGTTAATACAGGTTTTTACTGTTATACAATGCTGCGCTGTTTTGGGGTAGCTGAGGTATTGGTATGCCAGCATTTCACTCTAAATGTGTTAAGGTTTTGTGTTAATTTCATGGTCAGAAACTGTGGTCAAAAGCTGATGCGACAGTAATCCAAAGTGAATTTACTAAATAAATTTCCTTTTATTCTATTTTGTGATAGTTTTAAATAAATGACTCAATAGAAAACAGATAATTATTCACTCATGATTAACAAAGCCCCAAAAAATATTTTTACTATTTTATCATTACTTATTGCATTTATCGGCTTAATTTATACATATCGTGTAGATCAGAGAACAAAGTATGACGAAAAGCCATCATTCAATATTGTACAAAATTTATGAAATCCTTCAGAGTCATCGTTTACTTTTGTAAATGAATCCACTAAAAAGTTAGCACAATCGACTTATCATACTTATTTATTAATGATTCCTAGCAAAATTTGTTGGAAATCCGACAAGAAAGTCTACAGTAATTTAATTCTGTCTCCTACCAAGTGATAACGAAACAAACTGATTCTTTTAAAACAACTGGAGATATTGAGACTTCATATCTTCCTAAGGAGTTTTTTGCAAAAAAGGAAGTCGCGATATTATCGAAAGTAAAGAAGTCAGCTTAAACAATTCTTTAAAAGCCAGAGTTGTAACATACCCCATGCTAGTTATTTATTGTAAAGATAGCTATCGTTATAGTGGAGAGAAAAGATTACATAGTATTAACTTTTTATCAACACCTATAGATAAGATCAACCTCTCGTCAACGGATTCAAAAAATATAAATAGTTATATTCGTGATAATTCCAATTTGGAACTTAAAGTCATTAAAAATCAAAGTATCTATCAGACAGTTAACGATAATATTTCTAAAAGATTCAATGAATTAGTTCAAAATAGAGCCAAAAGTGATAAAAATGGATACTTAATTTGAGTAAAAAAAGCGGGTATGGTTTTATACTTAAAAAAATGAATTATTTAATTTCTCCTCACGATCCAATAGATGATTAAGATACTTCAGCCCACTAATTTAACACATTTTAACACGCGACTATCCTTACCAAATCAACACTCTTAGCACTTCAACCACTTCAAAATCACCTACCAACATCCGCCTGTGTTAACAAACGTGTTAAAACAGTGCCATTTAAGTAACAAAAAAGCCTGTAACATCAACGATAATCGTTGGTATTACAGGCTTTTATATACTTAGTAGTGCTCAATAAAGTCGCTTTTTTAGGGTAGTTCAACCCTTGTTGTAAGAGGATTTCATCCTAAACGTGTTAAGATTTTGTGTTAAAAGCATAGTAAGAAACTTTGTTCAAATAGCATCATTATGGGATTTCTGCAGAATAACTACCTCATAAACAACTAGACTCAACTATCTAACTTGAACGCTATCCGACTTACTCTCTAGTAGCTATATTCAGTTAACTAATTCAGTAACTATCTAACATATTTCTCTGTTTTCAATGTATAAAGCAGGCGGATCCACATGTCTTTCTAAAAGCTCTAGTTTCGTCAAATTACTTAATATCTTCCGAACTGCCGATGGAATCTGTTTTAACTTTTTAATTCCTGACTTCGTGACTACATAGTAAACAGAATGCCGACATTATTTCCCATGTAATACAGACTTATATGGAGAATGTAATAAGGCTTGTAGATTAAAATATGACTAAAATCACATTACGCCATCTTTATTGTCAGCTATTATTTTTATTTTTCCATCAACTATCTTGATATTATAATCATGCGTTAATGTCAAAAAATCAGATGGATCTCTTCTATCTTTTAGTAAAAAAGTTAGCTTTAGTACTAATTTTACGATGCTTAGTTATTAAACTCTCATTGGTATCTTTTAATTTCCTCGATGGATATAATATTGCGTCACTACTTTTATTATCTAAAAAATTATTTTTTATATAATTAGTAATATAATATGCTCTATCATTATCACCTACTAGATTAAATAACGAGTTATACAGAGCAGAAATGTTTCAACCGATAATTCTATCCTTATTAATAAATTGTTTTCCCTGAAATAAATTTGCCTCTGCTATAGTACACTTAATTGGCTTAGTAGTCCTAAAAACTAATAAGTTATGATATTTCATTCTTTCGTATAATGCTGTCAAAAGATCAAACGAGAGATAAAATGGATGTTCATCAGGAGTATTTAATCTTCCATATGTATGAACAGTAGCTGGCGGTAATCCAATATATGTTGGACATTTTACAACCCTAAAAATATTAACACCTTTACCAATCTCAATTACTTTTCCTTCGCCTAAGATTGTATAAGATATACCACCTGTTCCTTTTATTGAATTATAATTTTTAATTATATTCTCAACTTCCGTTTTAAAGGAATCATCAACAATTTCTCCTTGTTTAATCAAATCCTTAATTTTCTTAATAAGCGCGTTCCTTTTTGAACTTTTCGTCTTACTTAGCATCTCTTCAACATGATTCTTGCCATTTGTCGAAGAAACATTTCCTCCTGCAAAGCCGTATACCTCATTGGTATATAAACTTGTCTCCATAATAAAATTACCCCTTTAGTAATTATTTATTTTTATGCATCAACCTTACATTCGTTTTACTTCACTTAACTAATAAGTCAATATTTTATCCAATAGTGTTGTGATATGTCTCTAAGCAAAAACCATTCATAACTATTTTTATCAAAGCAACTATTTCCAATCGTAATAATCACTAACTACAATATAACTCATTTAATTCTCGTTTATCACAGCAAATAGTGTTATAGGATCTAGTCCGGTACTTAATTTTATATTCTTTATTTCTTTACGAAACTCACTTTTGTATACATCATCAATACCTAAATTTTGAAATAGGTAAAAATGACATGCAACACTTAACGTTGTTACTGCAACTAATAATTCATTATCATTGAATATAATTTGTCTATTTTCACCATGAGTAATATTGACCCTGTTATTCTTTATTTTTCGTGCAAAGCCTTCTACTCTCTCATTTGTTATATTAAACTCTTCAGCAAAGCTCTTCAGAACCTCCATAATCTTGTGTTGAAGATCCAAATCGTCTTGTATTGAAGCTTCAATTCCCTGGCAAAGCTGAATCAGCTGCATGTTAACATCTAAATTTAATTTAGATACACTAAGATACTCGGTAATTAAACTCTTAAGCGGTGTTTTTAGTAAGTTAAAATAATTTTGAATAGCTTTAGTTAAGCATCCATAACTCTTAAATTCAAATATCTGAGGTTTATTTTGTTGATCGTTATACGTTTTTTCCTGACCTAACAATAAATTGAATTCCTTTTTATCCAGATCAATTTGATTAATATTCATTATATTTGTAGGCAAATCCCAAATTAATGAAAAGAAATCACTAACATCATTCGAAACAGTTGATAACTGTGATAATCCTATCTGATCTTCGAACTTTAGCCCTATTTGCTCAGAGATTCTAATATCCAAACCGTTATATTGGGGAATAAACCTTAGCTCCTCATGCTTAAATAAGTCAAAATTTAAATTATCATAGGTCACATTTGCTAATAATTCCTCTTTGTCTGGAATTCTCTTAACTTCTTGAAATTTTCCTTCAATAGCAGGCCAATTATCTTTATAGATTGAATGTGGCATCCAATTTGTAAGACCTGATAGAGATACATTAGCTTCTTTTATTTTAAGATCTTGAAATTTATTTATTTCTGTCCAGTTTTGAGCCTTCATGAAATAGATATGTTCAAAATAATACTGCACTACTGAAATACCTGGAATAGATACATTAAGGTCCCTGCTTTTAATGGCGCTTGTTATAAACATATAGCCATTATTAACAATACCTTTTATTTCATCACCAAAGTTTAATTTATTTATTTCACCCGTAATAGTTATTGATCTAAAATCACCAGATATTTCAAGATCTGCAGGAATCAATCTGTCAGATGAAACGGCAATTTCACATTTCATTTTATGATGTTCATGTATAGTTATTTTTAAAATATCATTTAACATCCATTTTCACCCTAAGTTAGTTGTGCCCTTATATGTAATAAGGAAAATAGTACAAAAACAAAACTGTTAATTTAATCATTCACAACATATCGACTCGCACGACCCTTACCCAACAGCTTAATTTTATCTTGTTTCCGCAAAACAGCTAATGCATGCTTGATGGTACTTTCGCCATATCGGGGAATTAAGTCCATTAATTCACGTCTTGATAGTGGCTTCAAACTATTATTAAGTTTACCCAATACTAATGCTTCTGGGCTTCTTTCCGTGTCATTAGTAAAGTCGATCCGCGAGTTTAATTCACGATATGCCTGTAAAACAATACTCAAAAAGTAATCAACATACGGACCATAGTCATTCTTGTTATCAATCCATGCCGTTCCTGAACTTTCTAACAATGTCCGGTAATATTGTGCCTTAGTTTTTTCAATTAACCGTTCCAAACTGATATATTTACCAACTTCAAAACCTAACTGATGTAGTTCAAACAACATAAGAAGCCGGGACATCCTGCCATTACCATCTCTAAAGGGGTGAATTGACACAAAGTCCAGCATAAATGCTGCAGCTAAAATCAATGGTGGAAAAGAGTTATCTTCAATTGCGTTATTGTATGCATCACATAGATTCTGAATCAGTTCAGGAGTTATATAAGCCGGTGGTGGAGTAAAACGCGTTTCTTTGTGTCCATCAGCAAAGGTAGTCACAATTGAATTGTCAATATTTTTAAATTCACCGCCCCATGTACTTTCAGTAAAAGCAAATAATTATTTATGTAGAGCTAAAATATTATTGGGTGTGATTTTGATGTACTCATAGTTTTCATGAATAGTTGCTAAAACGTCTCGGTAACCAGAAATCTCTTCCTCACTCCGATTTTCTGGAGTGGTCTTTTGATTCATTAATTTTTTAAGTCGGGCATTACTAGTTGCAATACCTTCAATTCGGTTTGATGAATCTGTACTTTCAATTTTAGCAACCGCTAATAACTTATCCATAATATCCTTAGACTTTAAGGATACATGGGCTGTTTTCCCCTTTAACTCATAAATTTGATTGAGCTTTTCGACCATCTTAGTAGTTAACTGTAGATCATTTAATGTTTGGTAATCAAAAACTTTCAATTATTTCATCTCCCTTCATTAGCATTTCTCTTTAGTATTTTATACCAATTATCAGTGCAATTAAATCCTACTTGAAACAAAAAATGGATGCTTAACTTTTAATGTGCCAATCTAGCACTTACTATTCACAGCTATATATAGCTTACTATTTAGTCTTCTCTATTGTGTGGTAGGTATTTATTGCTGTTTTGGATGAAAAAAGTTCATTATAGCTTCCAAGGCGCATAAAGCGGAATACTTTTCGCTTATTAATTTCTGTATAGATAATCAGCAAATCAACTTTACCATCGAATAAATGGAAATCCATATTACCAGTGTAGGTTAAAGTTGGATCAATAAGTTCATGTAGATCATATTCTGCTGGGATTGACTATATTCTAAGATATAGTCAATGATGCTCTGAAGCTCAACTTGAAGAGTATCCACTTTCTTTCGCCAATTATTCGCATCAATCTTGAACTGACGATCAAAGCTGACTTTTCAGTTATTACTAGTCATGGAAAAGCTTCTTCATTGCATCATCAGTATTATCAAAAGTTTCAGCAGTGTTAGGAAGAAGGCCTTCTTCTTCCGCAGAGGCTCGTACAATGGCCTTTCTAGTCTTTTCGTTGAAAGTTACATGTTCTACTTTAGACTCAGTTTTAATTTCAGATGGAACCTTACCTTGAATAACGAATTGCTTAGCAGCCAGAGTAAAGTAACTATTAAGGGTCATATTAATACTATCTAGCCCCCTGACTAGTTCTTTACGGAGTGCCGGATCAAACGAATTGTTGAACCAATTTTTTCTTTAAATGTAATTGCAGTCATAGCAAGCACTCTTTTTAAGTATCAGTATGGTGCTTATGTGATACCATAAGTTCTACTAAAATAGACAGTCTAAGAACAATTTCATAAACAAAAAAGAGTGCACTTAGGCACCCCAATCATTGGTACTTTATTACAGACCACGACGACTAAACCGTTTGTGCTCAAATACCTCGTTCTTATCTAAAAATATTATAACATAAATGAGCATATATGATAAAATATTTTTGTGTTTCAAAAGGGATCCACCAACCCAATTGCACTGAAAGGAGGTTAACTCCTTGAGATGAAATATCTCATTCTTATCGTATTAGTGCCTAACAAGCACTTAAAAAAGATATTAAGCGTTTGATTGATTACCTATCTTTTGATCTCCTTTTAGTCAAATTATCTTTTTCAAGGGCAATAGTTCTATGGTGATCGAATTTTATGTAAATATTTTATCATCTAAAACAGTAAATCATTTTTATAAAGGACATACGTTTCTCGTGTCCACTCCGCTAATGTCATCATCGCGTCCAAACTAATATCTTGAAATTTAGGCTCTTCATAAATGACTCGTTTTATATTCAATTCTTCTTTGGGAGACAATGGAAAATTAAAATCTGTTCTCTTCACCACCTGATTAAACACTTTTGCGATGACCAGCAAATTCTGAATACGTGTTCGCTAAATCCGAAAACCATGAGTGTTCCGCAATAAACATAACCTCGGCAGTAGGTACACAGTTAAACAAATTATGCTTTGCAGCTTTAAGTTGACCATCCTTTGTAATTTTAACCACTAGTATAATATGCTTTTCATATCTCTCATGCAGTTCACATTCTAAATAGATTTCATCCTGATTATGAATTCCGCTTTCAGCAATTTTTCGAAGATAAAGTGCCACTAGAATTTTAGGATCTTTAGCGTTATGTGACGAATCTTCCTGATGATCAAATAATAAGCCAATAGTAGTTTTCTCTCTTTGTATCTCAAATTTCAATTTCTTTGCTATCACTATCTAAAACACAAGTCGGTCCATCTCTTTCTTTAGTAGACATGCTACTCATCTCCTTTATATTTTTATGGGATTTAAAATTCGTTTCTCAATGTAAAGAATTTCATCCTTACCTATTAGTTTAAGAAAAATAAAAGTGATTATCGTTTATAAAATCATATGATCTAGTAACGATAATCACTTTTATCCACATAGGATTCTGCATGTTTTCCAGTGCAGATTTCTTTATCACTATTTTTTTGTACATAATTTGGAAGAAACTTTTATTAATCTGATCCTCAGACTACTAATAACTATTGACTTCAACACATTTTCAATAACTCAATTCATTTGGTGCCAGCTTGTCTGAAACAGAAACTCAATTTATTTGCTATGTAGATTTGCACTATATTAATTGCAAGAATATGGTTCCCAAAATTTTAAGTTGATAAACAGTGCTAAATTATAAAAGTAATTCATGATATCATTGAATGATTAACTTTATGAAAGGATGTAGATGTTTTTGGCGAAAGAGAATCAAGTGAATTCTGTTGAGGAATATCTGGATTACTTAAACCGATATACTAAATATGGAGCGTCAGGAAATTTATATTTTCGAGGCCAACTTTCCAAGTTTACTGATATGAAACCATCCGTGGCACGTAAAAAAGAATATTTACGGAATGAAGTGGACTTTTATAAGGAAAATTGTGTCACTAGTAAAAGTATTATTCAAAATTTAGCTAAAATGCAACACGATGGTATTCCAACAAGATTATTAGATTTTACTATCGATCCACTAGTGGCACTTTTCTTTGCTACACAAAAGCCCTATAGAGAAGACTCTAGTATTTATATATTTATTAGACCAAATATTAATGCCAATTCCCTGGAAGTTGAATTCTCTTCTTTTATTGCTACACAGCAAGATAAAAATCTCTCGATTATTGTTAAGGATTTTAATACTAATTTTCACAAATCGCTAAGCTTAGCGGAAGCAAAGGAAATTATATCTAAAGGACTATTTATTCAGCCAAATACTATAGTAGATAAAGAGAATAAGCGAATGCTAAAGCAAAAAGGAACTTTTGCTATCCCAGGAAATACTATTGAAGACAACAAAATTACAGGAATAATTCCATTTGAAAATGATGGTTCTTATGAGTAAATAGTTATTCCCTTTGAATGTCATGAAGAAATTCGTCAGGAATTAAGAGAAAGAGGATATTCTAAAGAAAAATTATTGGACGAGAATGATGAGGAGATACAGTATAAAAAGGTTGATGGAGGTGCCATTACATTAGTTGAACCCAAGACAACTAAGTTTCGTGGTTATCAAATAAAATACTCAATTACTGTAATTACCAATGTCTTATTAACATATGAGGAAATACAAAAAATAGGATATCAAATTGCACTAAGTAGTAAAGCAGAAGTTGTATGGATTTGGTTTAAAAGGAATAGCGCTCCTAATGGCGTTAATATTGTGACGCAACAATGGTTTAAAGAAGATTTAAAATCATTTTTTGGTGATATAGGCAAAAAATATGGCAAATTACTTTTATCTGAAAATAGAGATGAGGGATACGTATGTAGAGATTATTATTCAGCTCATCCTAATATGTCATCAAAGCATTTACCGGTTTCGGAAAATGCTTTGACTGTAAAGTTAGATATTAGAAAATCTGCTAATTCTTTAACGCTTTATACAAATTTATTAAAGGGAACAAAGTTATATGTTACATACCGAGTTAATGGCAGAAAGGAGAAGAGCCTTAATTTGATCGTACAAGGTCAAAAGACAAGGTTGCCATTAGATGGATACCAAACGTCTAATCAGGTTTCTTGTGATGTAATATTGATTGCTTCTACTTTGCAAGATAAACTTATTCGAGATCGATATGGTATAGATTATGAAAACTTAACAGGAGATTTTATTCAAAGATCTAAAATGGATCCAATAGTATGTGGTCTAAAAAACTTCACAATTAACCATAATGATTATTAAGACACAGAGAAACCGCTCAGCCCGAAAGCCAAGCGGTCGTCAAAATCGCTAAACCATGATATAATAAATCTTTAGTTAAAGAATTATATTATTTTAACAATTAGGCTGATAGCTTGTAGCACTCTTATTCTGGTATACGGCAATACACCACCAGACAAGCGCAACAGAGTACACCCTAAAGATGTATCAGCTCCTCAGTTGACAACTTGTGCATTGGTGGTCGCCAGTTCACTTTTTAGGCTCTTTGTCAATCAGTACTGATGAGATATTTTGATGAGGTTAGTTTAAGCAGCGAAGCTGCTTGAGCTGATCTTTTCTTTTGGCTTATTTTTTACCATAAGATTAGAGTTTTTGAGGGTAAGTTGAATTCGAATACGGAAATGATCAAGGTTGTGGAAACCATAAGCCGTTCTTTTAATGGCCTTAATCTTATTATTGGTCCCTTCAATGGGTCCATTAGTAAGATGGCACTGAAAACTATTGATAATCTCTTGCTGGTGGAGCCGAAGTGTCCGTCGCGTTTTTTGAAATGGCTGAAGCAGTTGGGTTAATTTCCAACTTAATAACTGCCTAAGTACAGTTCACGGCACTAATTAAGGTTTGGTAATACTCATACGCGACCTTGAGGTCGTCAGAAAGGGATAGTATCCGATCGACAATCTCACTATTGGACAAACAGGCGTTGCCAAAGATACGGCGACGGTAATAATGCTTAAGCAATTTTCTGCATTAGGAGTTTCCAAAACCGTTTTAGAAGCCGATATTCATGGGTCCCAGTCCCACTGATCCAGACGGCTTGTAAAGCCCGATAGGCTTGCACGACCACATGAAAATGATCGACCACAATTTTAACGGCACAACGTGCCTTAAAAGAATAATGCAATAAGAAGTAGTGATGTAAAGCTTTGGATTGTCGAGGTTCGATAATATCGATGGTCCGGTGATTAAGCGGGTTCATCAGAATCATACTCATCCCACTTTTTGCAAATTGTCCCGATTTAAATCGTCAAACGCACTTGCGACCGGTAACCAGTGACAATTAGAGGTAAAACTATCCTGAATTTGAGTTAACACACGACTGACGGTGTTGGCGGAGACGTTGTGTTGCCGGGCAATGGTGGTTTGCGAAATATTTTGCGTTAATTCTAACGTGATGTGTTGTTTAACCAGGTTCGCAATACGGCAGCCTTTCTGAATGCCCTGACTCGGGGTGACACACGTGACTGGATGTGGGCAGGAAGCCGAAGGCTTACAAAGATATTGTTGTTTAATAATGCTTAACAGCGTTGGTTGCCCAGCAATCGAAAGGATCTTAATTTTGACTGGTCTCCTCCGGAGCCAGCCATTACGCTGCATTAACTGACCACATACCGGACAATGCATTGGTAAAGACTGTAATAAATGAATGACCTTCTGACCACTCTCGATCGAAATGGCCGGTTTATCAAATTTTAAGTAAGGGTCATTGATTCCTGTTAAAAAACTGATATCATTCCACATGAGGATTAAGTTCCCTTTCTGGAGGACAATTACCACTGCTTGTGATTAAGGGGTAATTGTCCGTTTTTTATTTTTCATCATAATACAAAAACAGTACTGACAGTTAAAAAACATCTATCAGTACTGAATATCATAGAACCTCATTTTGGGATGGAAAGATATTATGTTAGTACCGTTGGGTTAAAAAAAGCCAGCGCCTTGAGGCGCTGACTGTACATAACAGCTTAAGCCGTAGCTCAAACCACCCGTTTTACGGGTGGTTATGATTGTTCAGGACAGAATATGAGCTACGATTGTCGCGGCTATTGCAAATATACCACTTATAATAACCTTAGTAATTTCAACATTTTGTTTTAGCCAGTTGGCAAGCTTTCGGCAGAACCTCTTGATATTTAGCCACATCCATCTACATATTAGAACGATGGCTGCAGAAATTAAAAATGAAATAACAAGAGTAGACCAAACGTAAACCTGGTTTGACATACTACTTAATTTTAAAGAATTTTTACAGTATGGCATTATACAAAAAGATGATGCTAATATTACTCCTACTAATAACAATTTTTTCCAATTAATCCCATCCGTCTGGTACTTAAATATAAATAAAGAAAAAATAATCAACACAAATGGGATAAATAATTGATTTACTGACATTAAAATGTCCTTTTCATTTTGTGTCAAACTAGCAATATACTCACTTAACACTATTAGTCCCATTAAAACAAATATCCAAACTATAAATATTGTTAATATGATATCAAAGTTGTTGTTATAAAATTTCTTAAAACTATTTGTTTCTGTTTTATTTTTCATAATAAATATTCTTAATGCTCCTTATTTAAAAAAAGCAAATTATGAATATGATAACTTTATTGTGTATAAAGAAATCTTCATGACATACAAATATGTAAAATTATATATAAAACTAAAAAAGATTTTAACAAAGAAGTTATAAAATAAGAACTACTCGATCTCTATACAGTCACCCCCCCTTTATTTAGAAAGGATTACTCTACTGCTCATACTAATTATTTAGTACTAATATCGTTAGGCAAAAAAGCACTCCATTTGATATATAATAATCATTAATATTACCGGTATCAATATTTTAATTAATACTTTTGCTAATTTTCAACGCAAAGTTTTTCAATTAACTAATATATGGAAAATGTAACCAAGAGAATGAAAAAGATTGTCATATGAACTAAATAAGTCTAAGTATGTTAGCTGTTGTTTCCCTCAACTTCATATCGTACAGTCATTGCAATAATACCATTGATTAACCAGAATTCAACCAAATTAACCTATATAGTAATTTAGTTATCTCTATCGTGCTCCTTATATAATAAGTCTTTTATATTATTTATTTGTTATGGCAAGTTTGAATTTTTAAAAACTTTATGGTAGAACATACCGCACTACCTTAATCTGGCGAACAAGATAAATTAACGGTGTACCTATTAGATAAACAACAACAGGCATTACAAATATATAGACTAGACTAGTCATCCCCAAATGAAATGCTGTTGCAAACACTTTATAAAATAGTACATGTAGAATATACATTCCTAAACTAGAAGATGATGCTATCATAAACAGTCTATTAACTTGTTCATTATTATTATGGTTCTCGCATAATCTCTTAATTAAAATAAACAAAGCAACTGAGTACAACATTGGTCCAATCGAAGATACTACAATAAACTTACCAACTGTTAAATCATTAAATATAGACATAAACAATGTCAAAAAGCCAATTCCCATTAACCAATTTTCTTGTTTTCGTGAAAAATAACTTTCCTTAATTAAATAGCCAAGAATTGAGTATCCGATAAATTCCAAGAGTGAGAATTGAAAATATTCATTATGGATTTTAATTCCCATTAAATTTCCAAACCATGAAGCAAAGTCTTTGGTTATAAACGACATTACAGAGATACCAAATAAATAATTTTTATGTGATTCTGCTGCTAGTGAAATTAAAGGTAAAGCCATATAAATAGCAATAATCGCATAGAAAAACCAGAAAATATTATTAATATTATTATTACAAAATGCCACAATAAAATCTCTGATTCCCGGATTATCATGATAAATCGGTCCCGGAAACGCTGTCCATTTCATATCATATATATAATATAAGACACTCCAAAACAAAAAGGGAACCACAACTCGTTTAATTCGTTTTTTCATAAACAATTTTGTCGTTTGATGTTTACGATAATTTAATAACATTGCTCCCGAATTCATAAAGAAAATGTACACTGCAGGAATAAATATGCTTTGTAGGACATTGCCTAATATTGTGATTGGCATGCCTACCTTCCCAAAATGGGCAATTTGCGAAGAATGTAACATTAAAACAGAAAATATCGCTAAACAATTTAAAACATCAATATAAAGAAGTCGTTCTCTTTTCTCTACCATTAATTTCTCCTATCCTTGCAGAACTCCTTTTGTGGCTCTTGCTAATCGCTCAATCACATTAATTGCTGACTGGAATCCTGGTTGACCATCTGTATATACAGCAATCGTATAACCTGACCAATTCCCACCTGGAATAAAACCAATACTGTTGATATACATATATCCATACGGAATCCAACCATTTTTAATATAGAAATCACTACTTCCTGCCGAAATTCCCCAATTTTGTCCAGCAGAAACATTATGCATCTGGTACTTAATATAGTTCTTTGAATTATTATTAAGATAACTGGTGGAGTTACTTAAGTAAATTGTATCAAGTAACTTTAATTGATCCCCGGGAGTGGTTAACGTGCTTCCCCATGTTGACGTCGTCCCAGTTGAATTCATACCCAGTGCTCGATATAAACTACTCATTCCCTGAACTCCACCAAGGTAGTTATTACAGATAGAGGTTGTTGCATTATTATCACTGTAACGAATCATTTGGGTGGCTAGCCAATTCATATTACCATCCAGATTTCCATTTGTTCGGTGCAGCAACTCCGATAAAACAGCAACTTTTACAGTACTTGCTGTTAGCCAACGATATCCTGGAGCATTAGTGTATGAATAAGTTTTACCAGTAAATTGAGAATGAATTGCTATCCCGATATGCCCTGGTTGACCATTGATAATACTCGACCACACGCTTTGTAATTTATTACCATAAGTATCCTGTCCAATACCTTTATCATCAAAATAAATATTATTTATCCATCTATTTTTAACAACTTGATATGAGCTAGGATCAAAATAGAATAGATTTCCTTGCCAATTATAAGGACCAGATACAATCATTCCATCATCACCAAACATGTACCATTGGCCCCATTGAGATTGTACATAATCATTTTTAACTAATTGATAAGTTGTCGGATCAAAATAGTAGTAAGTTCCTTGCCATTTTTGAACACCAGTTAAAGCACGGCCATCAGAACCTAACAAATATCCACAATCACTACCAGCTGGCACTCGATATGAATTCTTAACCATTAAATAACTACTTGGATCAAAGAAATATAATGATCCCTGCCACTTATATGGCCCAGTTACAATCATCCCATTGTCGCCAAACATATTGATTCCGCACTAATTGCTTCGTTGTCGGATCAAAGTAGTAATACGTTCCTTGCCACTTTTGGACTCCTGTCTGAGCCATTCCATCGTTACCGAATAAATAACCATCTTGCTCACCAGGCATCACAATATATTGGTTCTTTACCAATAAGTAATTTGAGAGATCAAAATAGTATAAAGATCCCTGCCATTGCTGCAATCCGGTTAATGCTCTACCATCTTTTCCTAATAGGTAACCACGATCACTACCATCAGGTACTCGATATGAATCCTTAACCATTAAGTAACTACTAGGGTCAAAATAGTACAATGCCCCATTCATCATGTGCGGTCCAGTAACAATTTTGCCATTCTCACCAAACATGTACCACATTCCCCATTGGGATTGAACATATTGATTCCGCACTAGTTGTTTGGTTGTCGGGTCAAAGTAGTAATACGTCCCCTGCCACTTTTGGACTCCGGACAAGGCTTTACCATCTTTTCCTAACAGGTAGCCATTCCGCTCTCCTGCTGGAACAATGTAAGTATTACGTTCTGGTAAATAAGTAACTGGGCTGTAATAGTAAATGTCACCATTAGTTTCCTTGTAAAGGCCACTGACTACCCGTCCTTGATCATCGATCTGGTATTCATTTCCCCATTCACTAAATTTTTGATTCTTAACTAAACGATATGTTTTGTAATCAAAAGCGTAAAAAGTTCCTTGCCACTTTTGAATCCCATTAAGTACAGCGCCATCTTTATTAGTTAAATATCCTGTATTATTACCATCTGGATCTACATAACTATTCTTAACTAGCTGATAAGTAGTAGGATTAAAATACCAATATGTCCCTTGCCATTCTTGCAAGCCTGATTGAGCTATTCCATCTTGCATTAGATAATAGCTAGTTCCATTCTGCTGATTCATCGTTGGCAACTGAACGTAGTCTCTTCCCTGCGATAATTTACCGTCAATGTAGTAGGCTTGTTGTCCACTATCTGTTTTAACCCATCCATTCTCAACTGAAGAATTTGTATTATTTTCATTCGTTTGGTTATTTCTACCGTTTTGAGACTCACTAGTTTGATTTGAATTTTCTGTACTACTATCTTCGTTATTAACAATTTGTTGTTCATTTATCATTTCTGATTGAGAAGTAGAACTGTCTGCCAATGCATTAAGTTGTCCAACTCCAATGCTCAACGCAATAGTAGCAATTAACATACAACACCATTTTTTGCCACTTTTATATAATTTATAATGTTTCTTCATAATATCCTCCCAATTATATCCTAGTAACTTAATGCTCCCCTAGTTGCAGGATCATCACGCCAATTCCAGTCAAACGTTGCAAATGACATAAAAGCGTTCTTCTCGCCAGTCCAGGGATCATTGTAATAAAAACCACTATTATTATATCCCGTTAATGTTATTGCATGAGTACCAAAGCCGTGCATATGCGCTTGCCACGCAACTACTAAATGTCGGTTTATTAACTGTTTCTTTATAGATTCAATACTCCAACCAGTCATGTTTAAACTGGAACCTAAGTATTTAGTAACAACGGATGCAATTCCACTCGGCGCTACCCATAGCCCATAACCAGTATTACTATATGGATTCCCAACAAAACCATAATAAGGATTACTGCTTCTCGGTGTTTCGTTAGCAACCTGTTCTTTACTAATATTAATTCCAGCATAACGTAGCATCATTGTAACAGCAGTCATTTCACAACCAGTGGGTAATTGTGGTAATTGTGATAATGCAACAGCATTATTTAAAACACTCACTATTGCGCCACCATTATCAATTGAATATGATGCATTATTAATATTAATCGTTTGCCCCTTTACTACTTGATAACTACTTGGATCAAAATAATACCAATTACCACACCACCGATATAATCCACTGACAATTTTGCCATCATCGCCAAACATGTACCATTGGCCCCATTGCGATTGCACATAGTTATTCTTAACCAATTGATAGGTGCTTGGAT
>NZ_JBWPXC010000010.1:0-29150 GCF_056590915.1 Limosilactobacillus sp. C0001E2
TTTGTGTCACAGCCCCATTTTCATTATTTTTCTTCAAATGGCTTAGCCACCCGTAATGCAATTTCTGAATAATGCTTTAAATCCTTCGCATATTCATCATCGTACATGTACTTGGCATCCGCTTCCGGATCCTGTGAAGTCAAAATCTTGGGACCGTCATCCGTGATCACTAACGTATGTTCATACTGGCAAGACCAGCCACCATCAGCAGTCTTCGCTAACCAGCCATCTGGATCACTCGTGTCAGCTTCCCAGGTGCCCGTGTTAATCATCGGTTCTACCGTAATGGTCATACCCTTACGAAGCCGAACTCCTTGACCATGTTCACCATAGTGTGGCACCATTGGATCTTCGTGCATTGTTGGCTGAATACCATGGCCAACGAATTCACGCACATCACCATAGCCATTTTCATCTTCAGTGTAATGCTGAATAACGGCACCAATGTCACCAATCCGGTTGCCAGGAACACATTGATCAATGCCCATGTAAAGAGCCTTCTTTGTGACATCCATCAACTTTTTGATTTCTGGCTTAACTTCGCCAACCGCATATGACCAGCAAGAATCAGAAAAGGCCCCATCAACACTAACCACAGTGTCGATCTTGACCAAATCGCCATCCTTTAAAATCAACTTTTTCCGTGGAAAGCCGTGGCAAATTTCATCGTTTACACTGACACAGGTCGCATACTTGTAACCTTCAAAACCAATTTGTTCCGCCTTTGCACCAGCAGCCTTGAAATACTTCCGGGCAAATTCTTCGATAACCCACGATGAAATTCCTGGACGAACAATCTTTTGGAGACCAATATGCATCCCCGCCAGCGCAGCACCAGCAACTTCCATTGCCCGAATTTCTCGGGGTGACTTAAGACTAATCATGTTCTGAATTACTCCCTTAATTTTTAAAATCTCAGTATTTAGTATAGCACTATCCGCAACGAACCGCTTTTGTGATATACTAGCCCTTGCATTTAATTGAACGGAGGAATCATGATGAAAGCAGTTGTTGTATTTGCAACCATTACTGGAAATAACGAAGACGTTGCCGACATCGTTACTGATGCGCTCGAAAGTCACGGCGTTGAAGTTGACGAAAATGAAATGACCATGGCTGATGTCGCAGACTTTGAAGATGCAGACATTTGTGTTGTATGTCCATACACCTACGATGAAGGGGTCTTGCCAGATGAAGGACTAGACTTCTTTGACGATCTACAGGAAGCAGACCTGCATGGTAAAGTGTACGGCGTCGCTGGTTCTGGTGATACTGCTTATGCCGACGACTTTTGTGTTGCCGTCGATAAATTTGGTGAAGCCTTTGACGCTGCTGGTGCTACTAAAGGAGCGGAGAACGTCCACATTAACCTTGCCCCTGATGAAGATGACATTAAGACACTTGATGCCTTTGTCGACAAGCTAATCGATCAATCCAAGACGGGAGCAAATGATGATTAAGGAACTTTGGAATAAATATAAGCAGGTCGTGGCCTACCTTTTTTGGGGTGTAGTTACCACAATTGTCAACATTGCTTCTTACCAATGGATGAGTACGGGACTGCATTGGAACTACGAGGTGGCAACCGTCATTGCCTGGTTCTTGTCAGTATTGGTTGCCTTCTTTACTAATAAGGTCTGGGTATTTGGTTCACCATACACTACGTGGAAAGCCTTTTGGATTGAAATTATCGAATTTTTCTTTTACCGGGGCGTCACCTTATTGATGGACATGGCATTCATGTGGTTAGCATTAAGCGTGCTGGGGATGCGCGCACCACTTGAGCAACTAATCGGCAAAACATTAGATAACGTCGTGGTGGTAATTGCTAACTACATTTTCTCAAAATGGTTAATTTTTAAAAGCAACGATAAAATTGAGGACAAATAAGGAGTTGACGCGAAATATCGCCAACTCCTTTTACTTATCTGCAAACAACTTAGCAACTTCTTGATCTGATAGGTGAAATTCAGCCTGGACCTTTTGGCGCAATTGATCTTCTGGCACACCTAACTGGCGCGTCGTAGCAATCATCTTTTTAATAGCACTATTTTCTCCTTCTTTTTTTCCAATATTTATACCTTCTGCACGGACATCTTCATCATGAAACATCATATGTGTTTTATTATCCATATAATCATGCCTCCACTTAGTGTTCTGACAAAGTTGTTGAATGTAATCGTGGAGTTCATCCACATACTGATCATTCTTTACTTCTTTATTATCCACATAGTGTAAGAAGTTTTGCAAGGCCTTTGAGACATCATTTTCAATTCCCTTGGTATTCAGAAAGATTGCTGTGCGACCATCCATCATTTCAATTTTATGATCATGAACACACAAATTACGAAATTCGTATTTGTGCAATTCCTTTCCATATGGATCAAACGGACAAATAAAAATGACGTATGACCGTTTCATCAATTCATAACCTTCACCATGATTTAATAAATCACCGTCAATTCGGCTCTGATAATACCGAACCCGTTTTGCTAGTCCTTTTGTATGTCGTACCTGCATATCAATTTCGTACACACCATTCTGATCCTCTGTGTAGACATCAAAGCGGACACCATGCTGTCGCGGATCTTCCTGGACAGCCTTTTGCAGCGTGGGAAATTTAATATGACTAATTTTGAGTTCCGGTAGTATAAGTTGGATGAGGTGCTGACACAACTTCCGGTTACTCATTACACTACCGAATACAAAGTCTTCCTGAAGGCTAATCTGATTTTTCATAATTACCACCTCTTTTTGCCTCTATCATTTAATTACGGCAAAGGTGGTAATTTTTATTCTCTCAATTAGTAAAAAGAAAATGTGCATCGTTTGTACCTGTTCTGGTAACCAATATACTATATTTGGTATAATAGATTTAAAATGATTTTATTAAGGTGTTGATTCATAATGATGAGCGTCAATGAAGTAATGGCCAACTATGATACCAACATTACCAATATTTCCCATAAATCAGGGATTAGCAAAACTACACTTAGTAATGCCTTTAAACGCCCTATTAGCACTTGGACCATTCGAATCCTTAACGGGGTCGCAACAGCCATTAATGAATCTCCAGAAAAACTGCTCCACTTATTGCAAGGGGATCAATATTCCTTAACAATTGACGATCAGGCCCAAACCATCCAGGGAGTTAAAATTCCTGATCCAGAGATCTATCGGAATATTAAATTTTCTGTGAAAAACAACGTGATGGAAGGATGGCAACCTTCTCGGGCGGACATTGAAGAACTAAAAGCTTTTGCTGAAATCAGCCATCCAGAGTTAAATCAAAGATTTAAGGAAATTTTCGGTGAATAATATGACCGACGAAGAACTGAAACAATACTTTCTCTACCCTAACGGTACTCTTCGTAATAAGCTCAATTTACAAGATGCGGCTAAGTTAAGCACGGTGGAGTATCGTACGGTAGCTCACAATGCTGTTTGGCTATTACATCATGGCTATGTAATTAAGAGTATTGATGATTTCGCCAAAATTCACCGGTTCCTATTTGGGGAAATTTATAGCTGGACCGGTCAATTTCGTGATTACTATTTATCCAAGAGCGAAACAGATTTTATGCCGCCAACTGCCTTTGACACCGCTATTACTAATATTACCCACCAATTAAAGATGATTAAAAACACGGTGAAGCCATCCAGTAAACAATATGCCCAATTACTAGATTCACTTAATTATCTACACCCTTTTAGAGAGGGAAACGGCCGCACTACTCGTTTATTTATCCAATTACTTGCGGCTAACCATCATCAATCTATTGATTACAATCGGCAAGATCATGAAGTTATTGTCGCTCTAAACCAATCCGACTTGGTAAAAATACAAAAGTTTATCAAAATTACATATATTGATAGCCAGCAGGTGGCCTTTCAATAGAATGCTAAAAAGCAATTATTAAATATGAAAAAGTAAAACAGAGATAAGGAAGCCACTAATTCCTTATCTCTGTTTTTGACTTACGTCATGAATTCTTTTTAATTATTCGCAAACAACTTTGCAACTTCCATTACTTCATCTTTAAAATTCCCGCTTAATAATCTCAACAATTTGATCGGCAGCATGACCATCACCGAAGAGCTGGCCTCCGGACGTCATCCGATTATAAAACTTCTTATCGTGGAGCAACGAGAACGTCGCCTGCTGAATACTTGTTGGATCCGTTCCTACGACCTTAGCCGTTCCAGCCTTAATGGCTTCCAAACGTTCCGTGTTCTTCCGCAACAGCAATACCGGCTTATGGAACACTGATGCCTCTTCAACCGTCCCTGCTGAATCCGTCAAAATAAATTTACTCCGGGCCGCCGTATTTAAAAAGTCTCCCAAGTCCATGAGGGGCATTACATGAATGCGATCGCGGTTCGCTAAAATCTCCGTGGCAATCCCAAAAGCTGCTGAATCGGTCGCGACCGGGCAAACCAATTCGACATTCGGGTTCGTTTCCACCACATCACGCATCGTGCGGAAAACGCGTTCCATTGGGAAACCAGTATTTTCAATCCGTCCCATCGTCAGCAAAATCAAATCATGATCGTTGGGAATCGAATCTAGAAGTTTACTATGATAATCCGGATCATAGTACTGCGTCACCGTGTCAACAACCGTATTTCCAGTCACAAAGATCCGTTCGTCGGCCACCTGCTCATTCAATAAATTATCGCGCGCCTGCTCAGTTGGTGCAAAAAACACATCACTCAGTGTATCAGTCAAGTGACGCTGCATTTCATCCGGAAATGGATTGAGCTTATCATATGTTCGCAAACCGGCCTCGACATGAGCAACTGGCAAACGATTATAAAAAGCACTCAAACTAGCCGCCAGGGTCGTAATCGTGTCCCCCAAAACCATCAGCATGTCCGGCTGGGCGGCACTAATTACCGTTTGAAAATTATGCAACAACTGACTGAGCTGCTCAATCATCCCGATCTCGCGACTAGACTTCACATTCAAATCAAAATCGGAATCAATACCGAAGAAGTGCATCGCTTGGTGCAGTTGCTGATACTGCTTAGAAGCAACAACAATAATTGGTTCGAAAGTTTCTGGATCCTGCTTCATCAGCTTGATGATCGGGGCCATCTTGATTACTTCCGCCCGGGTCCCAAATAAAATCATAATCCGTAATCGAGCCATGTTGTCACCTCCTTGTGTCTAATAAAAAATTTCATGCTTAATTGTACCGCGATTTTGATTATAAAACTAGCGTATCCCGAGTCGTAATCCCCACCATTAGCTCTATAAAAAGCAAAGAGACTGGGTAAGTCCCCAATCTCTTCATTTTATTTAGTTGTGACGACGCTTAGTCTTAGCTAAACCAAGCATACTCATCGCACCAGCAATACCTAAGCCAATTAATGCGCCATCATGGTCGTTACCAGTTTGTGGTAATTGATGGACTTCATTGCGTTGGCCCTTCGTTTGTCCCTGGTTAGCTGCACTAATGGCGTTGCTTTGAGCTAAACGAGCCTGCCGAGCAGCCTCAACCGCTGGATCAACATGATAGTTAATTTCAACCGTTAAATCATCACTATCAGGCGTTACCGTGACCGCTTCAACCACCGCAATATCTGGTAAGTAGCCCGGTACTGAAGGAGCCGTGAATTCAGCTAACTGTTGTGCATCACGATTCCATTTACCATAGGTCACCTTTCCTGTAACGTCATCAACGTCTGCGGTCCGGGTAAAGGTTGCCTTTTGGACAATCGTTTTCTTCCGGCCATCAGGATAGTTAACTGTAATGGTCCGCGTTACTGTCCGGTTGAGGTCATCATGGCTGACCCCATCTGGGTACTTCTGATCCGTCCCAGGAATAGTATCATCCGGCGTCTTTGGATCAGTTGGTTGAACCGTGGTGCGGCCGTGAATCAGATGTACCGTAAAGATTTGATCAACATAATCAACGTGATCGTAATTGCCTAAATTCTTCAATGCTTCAGCCAACGTTTGACCATCCAGCGTTACCTTCGTAGAATCATTCGTAACGTCTACGAATTGGTAACCTTGTTTAGCGTAAGCATCCATGATCTGGGTCGCATGTGCAAAACTAATTGGACCACGATCACTCTTCCCTTGTGCTTGATCCCAGTTAGCGAGGTCTGTCTTACTATCATCATCCACAAAGTTCAGATAAGCTGATTGATCATCTGGCGTGTAGTGAACGTCAAACACTTCATTTGGTGTCTCCTCCGTAACATCTTCAGCTGGAATATCTGCTAAGTCCGCTTGAGCATCAATACCGTCATTTGAAAGCTGTTTGATGTGATAAGTATAGCCCGGAACAAGATCCATACTTGTCTGGTTAAAGTGACCTTTGGACCAGTCACCGTATGTTACTTTACCAGTAACTTCGTCAACATCTGCTGTCCGAGTCAAAGTAACTGTCGTCTTCGTTGACTTGTCTTTGTTCCGTGGATCACCACTAATGTTAATAGTCCGCGTAATTTCTTTATTCAGATCATCGTGGCTAACTCCATGTGGGTACTTCTGGTCTGTTCCTGGAATAGTGGCATCCGGTGTTTTAGGATCTGTTGGTTGAACGGTAGTGTGGTTATGAGTCAAATGAACAACATAGGCTTGATCATTTTGATCATCGTTATCAAATGTAATCTGAGCTGGGACCACCGCATGATCAGCTAATTTGTAACCATCCTTTTCATATTCACTAACCTTATCATTAGCTTTAGTATCAATGACTTGATCAGTAACTCCAGTATATTGAACTGTTGTTAAAGTTTCCCCAGTTACATCATCGATATATGAAATCGATGCCTTTTGTGGATTAGGTGAGTAAACAACATCAATGTTAATATCATCACTACCATGATTAACCTTCATAGGTTTAATTTCGTAGTGACCGTCCGTTTCCTTTTCCAAATCATTGTCACTTGGTACTTCGATCAGAACAAGGTCTTCGGCACTAGTATTTGAATTCTTTTCATGTGGGGTGTAACCCTTCACAGTTGGAATGTCATATTTAGCAAACGTTCCTTGATCCTGCTTGGTTCCTTCGCGTAACCAGTCACCATACTTAGTAATCTCACCAGTTACTTCATCGACATCAGCAGTTCGGGTAAACCGAAGTGTTTCATTATAAGTTGCCACCTTATGGGTATGTGGATCTTCAATGCGAATCGTTTCATGAACCTCGCTATTTAAATTATCCTGATCAACACCCTGCGGATATTTCTTACCGGGATTATCCGGTAATACGTCCTTAGGAGTCTTTGGATGATCAGACGTAACCGTGGTGTGTTGGTGGACTAAATGAACTTCGTAATCCTGTGAAGCTGAGTCATCATGATCAAATACTATGGTGGCTGGCACGTTTCTGCTCTTTACCTTGTAACCTTGGTTTGAATAGTCACGAACTTGGTAATCGCTCTCGCTATCACTAGCTCCTGATAGTTCATCATCAGCTAAAACTTTACCTTGATCGTTATCATCAATGTATTTAACTGTTACCTTTTGGATATTTGGACTGTATACAACATAAGTATCTGGAATAACATCATCGTGCTTTACAGACTTTGCTTCAACAGTTTCTTTACTTGGAGTATAACCAGCAATCTTCGGTGAAGGAACAGAGTTGAATGACTTCTCACCATCCCAATAATCTACAGTATTCTTTCCAGTTACCAAGTCTTTCGTAACGTGGTGAGTAAACTTAAGAGTTTGTGTATTCGAATCAGCTGCCTTTTCCCCATGTTGGTATTGATAGATAATTGTTCGACTTACAGAATCTGTTGCAGAACTATCCTGAGTAGCATGTTTCAAGTAAACCTTATAAGTATGGTTTCCCGAAGCATTAAATTCAATCCCGTTAATCCCTTTATTAGCATTTTCTGTCGCTAATTCATCTTCATCAACCTTATAGTTTTTGAATTCTTTACTAATAATATTAGTTGTGGAGTAAGCCTTGGTTTGACCAACCTTACCACTGATTGAGTCAGACTTTAGCAATTTGTTGTTATCATCTTCATCATAGTATTCAACTGTATCTGTTCTATTGTCCCCATCGAATACAAGATAAACGTTGGAAATTGTATCTGCAGCTGGTAACTTGATTACACCATCTTCACTATTTACAACAATATCACCAGCCTTAACTGACTGTTTGGAATTATTGTCGAATGTAATATCACCAGTCGCTTTACTCTTCCGTAGATGGTATCCCATAAAATTAGGAATCTCAATCTTACTTGACGCTCCCGGTTCGCCAAAAGTCGTGGTTACGGTAGTATAACCATCCATTGCTTCACCAGTCTGACCATTTAAATAGTGAACTGTAATTCCCGCTTGACCTTTAGTATCGGAAGTATCAACAATCGGTGACATTGTGCCACTAGCCCTACCATCTTCTACGTACTTATCACCCTGCTTTTTCATAGTGTGTAGAGTATATTTAGGTGCGGTGGTACTGTAATTGTTATAGTAAATGCGGATTTCAGGAATAATACAAGTTGGCAAACCTTTCATTGCACCTTCTTGATAAAAATGATAAGTGACTTGATTAGCTTTTCCCTCATCTTTATCAAAAACAACAGTATTGGTATTTTTTAACCCATCAGGAACATAAACATGTCGCCGAATGGTATCGGGTGAAATATGAACTACGAAAAGATAACTACCATCAGCCTGCTTAGACCAACTGGCACCATCTTTCCCAACGGTTGCATCTAATTCATCAAATGATTGATTGTCTGCAGCTTTAGACAACGGAACGTTTGCCCCGTTCATTTGGTGACCTTCATCAGTCATTTTTCCATCACTATTAATCGAACTCGAATTAGTGAAGTAATCAACTCGTGGACTATGAAAACCATAGTTCGCCAAGTCACTAGGGTCCTTAACAGTTACCTTGTAATAAAATTTATAAGTATCTGGAATGTAGACATTTCCCTTTTGCCCCTGACTATTTTGCAAATCTTGAAATGTTTGATCATCACGAATTGCATAATCATGGGCATAGTTTTGTAAAGCACCAGTATCAGTCTGTCCATAAGGAGTGAATCCTTCGAGATTACGGTTTTTCTTCACATCATATAATTGGGGAACAATATTGAATTGATACTTTTTCCCAGTGAATTCCATCGTCTCAATATATGGATTCTGCTTAGTTGCTTCTTTGTAAATATGTGGATCTGTTTGGTGATTAACAATTACAAAATCCGTAATAACAAAATCGAAGTGAATTAATTTGTCAGCTTCATCCTTATCACGTTGAGCATCATAAATTGACTTATTAATATTTAAAATGACTTGCCCATGTTGCCCATTTCCGGTGACATACATTTTACCAATTTCAGAAATTACTTCATGAGTCTTAGGATCAGTATAACTAATCCAGTGATTACCACCATCACCCGTAAAGAACATGTATTTTTCATTACTCGAAGTGGCATTGTAATCACCAATTACAATATTATTTCCGGCTACCAAATTCTTTAGAGCAATATCAAATTGACCATCATATCCAAAGCTTGACCATTGTGAAGAAGTCCAGTTAGTTTGATTAGCTAACTTTTTACCACCGTTCCAATCCAAATTAGTATCAACATTCTGTGCTTCCGGTTCCGCAGAAACAGCTTTGCTTTCTTTCAAGCTATTTGCTGGTACAGTTGCTGCAGCCTTTTTCAAATCATTCACTTGAACTGTTTGAGTTTGTGAAGCTACTGGTGTTGTTGACTTTTGATCAGCACCCTTCTGCACATCATTTGCAGGTGCCGGAACATTTGCTTTCTTGGCACTATCTGTTGCTTGTTCTGCTGCCACATCGGTTGCTTGACTACCACTAACTGTATCAGCCTTCACATTCGTGGCGGCCATTCCCATAAAAGATAATCCTAGTAAAACCGAAGAAACCCAACCGTTAACTTACGAATCCCAAAATGTTGGACAGTTTGCATTTCTTTTTGTCGCTTTTGCCATTGATTATTTTTCGAAACCATTTTTTACTCCATTCCTTTTGCAAATTTTACATTCTTTATCTTAGAAATGGCTCAAAACGTTGTCAAATCAACCATCAACCGATTTTTTCGTTATTTAATTTTTCCTATTCGCTCGATAATACCCCCAAACCCGACCTTACGGCTTTTCATAGCTAAGGGTGGAAAGCTTTTTCGCTGTAGAAAACGTTAAAGAAAATTTTCGCTTATCGCTTGAAGCAAACATCTTGTAAAAAGCGGTCTTATCAGTACCCCCCTCATAACAAAATTTATAAGACTAACGAATGATAAATTCTTCATAATAAAAAGCATCGCTATCCAATTCTAGATAACGATGCTCGTCATTCATTAATGGTCCCATCCGGACTCGAACCGGAATCGGCCGCTTAGGAGGCGGATGTACTATCCAGTTATACTATGGGACCAAACAAGGGAAATTATCCCATTCTTTTAATTTGAAGTAAAGATAATTTCCTTATTTATTTGCGGATTTCCGCCGATGTTTCAGACGAATCCCCTTATTCTTACGCTGTTTATGACGCTTCTTCTTTTTTGGCTTAGTGAAAGTATCCAACGTTCGCTGGACTGACTTCTTGACAGTATTTGAGCGTTGATGCTGCGCCTTCTGGATCCGCTTAGCATTTTCGTGACGGACGGTTTCATTTTTGGTCGTCTCATCGCCCGTTTCTTCTGTTAACTTACGATTATCGATTGTTAGTGGTTGTAAATGATAATCCGTTGCCTTCAATAACTTCTTTAAGTCCCGAAAGTCGTGGTCATCACCAAGGTTTACTACTAGACCAGGTTCTCCTTGTCGGCCAGTCCGTCCTGTCCGATGAACGTACTCTTCCACTGATTGGGGTAACTCGTAATTAACCACCGCTGGTAATTTTGGAATGTCGATTCCCCGGGCCGCCACATCCGTGGTCAGCAGCAATTTAATCTGGTGCTTCCGGAACTGGCGCATTACCTTTTCCCGTTCCGTTTGTCGTTGGCGACCACCTAGAGTTGCGGACGAAACTCCCGCGTGTTTCAAACGACTCGCCGTGTAGTGAAGAGTCTTAATACTAGAGAAGAAAACCAGTGCCCGGAAATTCTTGGTTTTGCTTAATCGTTCCAGCATTTGCGCCTTTTGCGCCATGGTTCGCGCATATAGCAGACCATGCTTAACCGGGCCCCGACTATCGTCTTGTTTACGAACGTCATACTTAACTACATCCCGGCCAAAAATAACATCCGCCTGACTTAATTGTTTGGAACTAGTGGCCGAGAAAAATGCCAGCTGGGTACTTAGCGGTGTCCGCCGTTCAATATCTTCCACCACTGCCTGAGTATCATCACGGAGTAAGTCATCAGCTTCGTCAATGACCAGCGTCTTCAGGTGTTTTAACTTCAGATGACGACTATCCAGCAAGTGAAGAATCCGCCCTGGCGTTCCCACGACGATATCGGGATGTCCCTTTTTAAGGTGTTCAACTTGCCGTCGGAGATTAGCACCACCGGTTAATGATTGGACCTTAATCCCTAACAAGCCAGCCCATTCACGCATTACTCGTGCAGTCTGGAGCGCTAATTCTTGGGAAGGTTCCAAAACCACAATTTGGATTCCCACACCAGCTTGCACCCGGGTCAATAAGGGCCACGTGAAGGCAAGCGTCTTACCAGAACCAGTCGGGGCGATTCCTACCACCGTCTTGCCATCTGCCAATGCGTCGTACACGGCAGCTTGGATGGCAGTTTGTTTCTTAAAACCGCGTTTTTCAAAATGTGCTTGTAATTGCTCGTTCAAAATAACTCCTTTTTAACGGTTCCGATCAGCTGGGAACATCAAATCAGCAGATTGACGCAGGTCAAACATCACTGAGTTAACAACCCGGGCTTCATCAAACCACTTGTTGTAACGTGCCAGTTGATCTTGATCGTCTGGATTTTCGAAAACATCCGCAAAATCGTTCATTTCATCAACCATTGAGTTGGTGTAGAAAACTGGTGCCTTAATTGGTTCCGCCTGCTTTTTATCGTTGTAATACGTTACCTTAGTGGTATCGAAAATACTGTCAAAGTACAGCGTATCCTTTAAGCCGTAAATTTCAGAACCAAGGTACGAGTTCGCGGTCTTACCAACGTTCAACGTAACTTCAAAATCGTCATAGGTTAAGATGGCAACTCCTTTACCATCAACGCCGCTAGCGACCATCGTTGGGAAGTAAACGACTGAATTAGGGGTGCCAAAGAGGTCCACAGCCGCATAAACACCGTAAACCCCTAAGTCTTGCAAAGCTCCACCAGCAAATTCCGGAGTAAAGATGTTTGGATATGGCTTTTCACCAGCTAAGACCTTGTCGTACCGTGAAGAATACTTCATGACGGTAAAGGTAGCTCCCTGAATCGTCTTCATTTCCTTCATCTTGTCCTTAGCTTGTTGGTAAATGCCGGTATGGATGTGCCGGGCAGCTTCAATCAAACGAGCCTTAGGGTGGGCCTTCAACAATGATTCGATTGCGCTAAACTCTTCTGGATTGACGAGCGCTGGCTTTTCCAGAATGATAAACTTATCATTTTCAATTGCTAAGCGGACTTGTTCGTAGTGCAGACTGTTTGGTGAAGCGATGTAAACCACATCGAAGTCGCCTTCATCAAAGAAGTCTTCCAAACTGTCATAAAATTCGGTTGCTCCGTAAGGTTTGCCAAATTGTTTTGCCCGGTCAAGCGTCCGTGAATAAACCGTCGTTAATTGATAACGACCAGTCGTTTTAGCGGCATCTAACATCTGATCAGTAATGATATGAGTACCAATAATTCCAAGTTTCAACATTATCATCAATCTCCTTTGCAATCTTTACTATTCTATTATACAAACTATTGCGAGTTTTTAACAGAAATGAAATCTTTCCCTTCCATAAATCTGTGTATAATGAACGTAATGAATTAATTTAGATCAAACGATAAAAGAAATTATTACTGTTGGGAGAGTGGCAAATGATGAAGAAAAAAGGAATGCTTTTGTTCGGCGCGGGATTAATGGCTGGAATCTCAAGTTCATTTGGTTTCAGCCATTCACGACATAAAACTCCCGCAACGACCTCTCCCCTGTTTTACGCTGGTACATGGGAATACTTTAACGAAGAACGGAAGCGGTCGCATATCATCACCATTGCTCCGGATTTAAAGTTGGGGATTGATCATCAAGAGATACCCGCAACGGTTGAACAGGTGAGCAGTACGGAGCTAGTGTATCTTGATAAATTCGGGTATCATATTACCGTTAAGGCGAACGAACAAATGCCGATTCAAATTATTGATGAAGCGGATGAACAAGCCTACCGGATTAAACCAGTGGTTAGTAAAAAGGCATGAGTTGATTTGGCTCATGCTTTTTTGCTACTTAGATTGGTGGTTCAATGTTAAAATACAGGTATTAATCTAAATTTGGGGATGAAATCATGATTAAAAAACTTGCAGTTTACTGTGGTGCCCGTCCTGGTTGTAACCAAGAATATATTGATATGGCAGCCGCTTTTGGTGACGCCATGGCGAAAAACCACATCGACCTCGTGTATGGTGCTGGTCGGTTTGGTTTAATGGGTACCGTTGCAAACCACGTTTTGGATAACAACGGTCACGCCTATGGAGTCATTACTGAAGAACTCTATTCCCGTAACACCAGTTTATCCCGTCTCACTGATCTGAAAGTCACTGCCAACATGGACTTGCGAAAGGAAACGATGATGGACATGGCGGATGGGTTAGTGGCCCTCCCTGGTGGTTTAGGAACAGCCGAAGAAGTTATCCAAGCGGCTTCATGGACCGGAGTTGGTGATAATGCCAAACCCGTTGCCTTCTTCAATTACAACCACTTTTATGATCAAATGTACGAACAATTCGTCGTCATGAATCGAGAAGGATTTCTTGAAAAAGAATATCTAGACGCCGTTTGTTTTACCGATTCATTCGGCGAGATGCTGGACTTCATGAACCATTATCAAGCACCAACTTACCGCCAATATCACTAATTTAAGACATTCTGCATCGCTGTTAACTGCTGTTGAATCGCGTTAGCGGCGACTTTTATTTGTTCAGTTTCCAGCGGGTACAGGGGAAGTAATACATAGTTACCAACTCCCTGACGATTAAGTTGAACTGGATAACTTACATACCCACCAAACTGAGGCTGATTGACCGCTAGGGAAAACGTGGCGTTACTATTAGTGAAAATGGCTTGCAGAACCCGCAATGTCCAAGCTACCACGGCGTTCCAGTCGCTCCCTAACCCGCGGAGTGCATAGAAACCATTTAACTTAGCCTGAACCGTCAGTTCATGATCATCTAACTTTTTTCCATAGATTGGTCGATCAATTGTTTGTCCATTAACCCGAACCGTTGACCAGGCCGTCACCAAATTACCATCGTGTTGGCCATATACGTAACCTTCAATTGAGTGCACATTCTGTTGGCTAGTATTTTGAATGGCTAACTTTAACCGTGCGGTATCAACCACCGTTCCCAACCCAATGACTTGTTTAGGCGGAAGCAGCCATTCTTGTTGAATCAGCGCGGTTAACGCTTCATTAGGATTGGCTAAGTTAAGAACAATTCCTTGTAGATCGGCCTCACGCACCTGCTTTGCCATTTGATGAACCGTCTGGGCATTCACCGTTAATTCACCAAAACGATTCTCCTGTAGTTGCTGGCGATTACCGAAAGCCGTGATAATCACATCCGCAGTGTGCAGACTCGACCAGTCCTGGGTCTTGATTTCGGCGGTCGGCCACCCGGCTTGGAGGTCGTTTTGCAGGCCCACCACCCGTTCGTCATTCTCATCCAGCAATGTTAAACGATCAACTTGGTGGGTAGCTAACAATTGCGCTGCCAGTGCACTACCAACTTGACCAACTCCAATGATTACAATTTCACGCATTAGTTTTCTCCTCTCATATAAAAGGCGGTGTGGCCAGTTCTATTGGCCCACCGCCTCTTTAATTACTGAATTTCTGGAAACAGGTTGCGAAGATAGGCTTCTGGGCCCTCTGGCATTTCAATTTCCAATTCTGGATCAAGTTTTTCAACATGATCACCATATTCAAATTCAACTTCATCATTAAACCAAACTTGGATTCCCAAGGTAATTGCCACCCGCACTAAGCGCTGAACGGAGACTGAACTCCCTTCAGAAATTACCGTTAATGGTTTACCAGATTGAACCAGTTGGGAGAAGCGGTCATTTGCTAACTTTAAACCAAATGAAAGCAACTTGCCATCGTCGATCTTGCTGACCATTTGACCACAAATTGTCAGGCTAGGATCTTCAATCCGGCGTTGCACAAACTTCAAAGCTAACCGATACCGCTTTGGAGCATCATACTCATCACAAAACGCTGCTAACTTATCGGTAAACTCTGTCGCCTCTTGTTTAGTCCAATCAAATTGTTCCGTTGGATCCTGCATCGCCACTGCGAAGTTCCGTTCCCGCGCGTCCGCAATCTCTTCTGGAGTGTATTCACCAACGGGCTTTACTAAGTGATAAACCATTACTAATTCAATAAAGTTCAATGTGTCTTCACTAATTCCAGCCCGGGAGAATGGATCCAGATCAAACATCCGCAAACTAATGAATTGCACCCCTTCTTGTGGCAATTTCCGAACGTCGTTGGTCTTCCCATGGAAAGCAACCGGACCACAGAAGTCACCACTATCCATGTAGGTGCCGTTTTCCAGTAACCGGGAATATGATGAAACGTACTCGTTAAAAGAACCATATTCCACTTGTTCACCAGGCAGATTATGGAATCCATCGGGACCATTGCGGAAACTCCGGACCTGGTGATCTAGTCCTGGTGCGATGATATCTTGAGCCTTTGGTGGCACTGGGCTAGCACCAAACAAGTAGGTGAACAACCATTGAAGAGCGTAATAGCCAAGGCCCAGTTTAAAGTAGAGGTAGTTACGGAAGTCGGCTTCGGAATCAAATTCAAATTGACCAAACTTTTCATACAGCTTAGCAATTAGCTCTTCATCCAAACTATAACCAACGTGGACTCCACCCATTAGAGCCCGTTTGACACCGTACTTTTCGGTCATCCGACGGCAGCGGTCACGAGTACTCTTCTTTGTACAAGAATCACTCAACCGATCCAAGTCATGGAGATAAACGGGCGTCGGTGCAAGGCTAAGCGGCCAAAGCCGTTCCGTTTCGTGCAAGTCACCATCCACGATTTGTTCCAAAATTTCTAGTTGTCGAACCGCCGCTTTGGCGCTCCGGACAATAATCGCGTTGAATTCCATTAAGTTATCAGAATAACCACTTGTTAAGTACGGATTACAATCCCGATCCCCGAGTTCCTTTGGATAAGGGAACGTGCTGGTCCGACCATTGGTGAGAATCCGGTGCATTTCCGTCCGCATCCCAAACTTACCTTCAAATAGCAAATCACGAAACGCTGGTTCGTGAAAGGCGGTTTCTAACTCTTGCTTATCCATTACCTTCACCTTCATCTAATTCTTTTTCTTTTATCTTTTAATCGTGGCAATTACCACAAAAAATTAGCAATCCAATTATCAACGGTTTTACTCTTATGCAATCCCGAATGAGTAGCCTTTGCATTCTTGCAACACTTATTTTTAACTGGCGTCTTTTGGTGACTAAGTAAGTAGTTGACGGATAACGAAGACGCATTCGTTACTAGACTGTCAGAATTTGAACCATCACCTAAGTTTCCGTAAATGTTTAACACTTTCACTTGTTTCGGAAAACTGGTACTCAACTGAAGCAACTGCTGGTAACTTGGGTAATAACTATTCGCCGGATACATAATACTTGGCTTGTAATGATTTTTAGCATTTACCTTATTTTTATTAGCTTCATCGTTCAGTGACAGCACACCATCAAACGGCCCCGCCAAAATCACAAATTTTTGGGTAGTTGGCGTATGACTGGCCTGCGCTGCCAAAGCTTGGTACACCGCAACATTTCCTGCAGAATGCGCCACGATATTAATCTTACGAACCCCCTGTTTTTCATATAGGTAGGTCAACGCCTTGTTTAACCAATGTGCGTTCGTCGTGGTACTAGCGGAGTTATTAAGGAAGTTGACTTGGACGAGCGGATGCTTGGCCTTCTGAAAATTGCCCGATGTCGATAACTCACCATTGGGTTTAACATTAATCGTCATGACCTTTTTAGTACCCGGATAACGACGACTTAAGTCCTGAATCATCGTATCAGTGGAACCGTGATTTCCTTGCAAACCATGGACAAAGACAGTCGGCGTTCCACCAGCGTAGGTCGCTGCCTGCGCATTCACTCCACAAGCAACAAAGGCGACCAAAACGGCCACCATTAAGAACAAGTATTTTTTAAGTTTCATTTGTAATCTTTAAATCCTTCTTAAAATTTAAGTACAGTGCTAACATACCACAAATGTTAGTAAATAAGATAGCTTTTTACGAAAAAAACTTCATGTCAAAAAACATGAAGTTTGGCGCCTAATTTAAAGTAAATACTCAAAAAGCTTGGCAGGTGTTGGCCCAAGATCATCGTAATCCAGAATCTGCTCGTTATTAAATTTAAAACCAGCCTTTAAATAGGCCTTTTCAGCAGGCAAATTATGCTCAACTACATCAATGTGAATCACGCGTTGACCATTCTGCCGTGCTTGATTAAAAATCCCCTGAAGGGTTTGCTGCGCAATTCCTTGACCACGGTATGCTTTGCCAACCGCAAATAAGTGCAGAATTGCCACTTCACTATCTAAGAAATGATGCTGCCATGGAACCACTCGGTAATTGGGATCCTCACCGATCGAAAGAACCCCCGCTGCTGCGATTTTCTCGTTAATCACATTGATGATAACTTGCGCATCATCTAATTTAGCGCTGAGGTATTCTTTGCTCGGGTAATCACCCCACTTCCAGCGTGGTGAATATTCATCATTTTGTTGCTGCAGACAAACCTGTTGATAAAAATCACATAAGGCCGATAGATCTGCAGTCGTAGCTATTCGAATTGTCATCTATTTATATCACTCATTTCCCCGGAAATATTTTGGTATGACTAGGCCACTACCATTGCACGCATTTGTATACGGATTAAATTAAGATAGTCCGGATTAGCAAAATCTCCTAAAATTTCTGTAGCCCGAACCTTGGCAGAATCATTGGAAGTGGTAATTAGACGATGCACCCGCGGATGATCCTGAACATATTGACGAGTTATCGTCGTTGCATCACCAATTCCATGAATTACAAACTGGTCTAATTGGTATGCAGCGACTGCTGATTGAATCTCCGCAACCCGTGCCGGAAGACTGGCCATTTCATTTTGATCTGAGAGGTACGAACCAGTTAATTCTACCATGATAATTTCGACATCATTTTGTCGAGCAAAATCAGAAAATACCCGGAGGTAATTCCATGGCATCTCTGGACTTTGGTGGACGAGCATCAGCTTTCGTGGACTATGGCCAATTCGCCGTGTCCACAGGTGTTGACCGTTCGGTAATGTTACAAAACGTGTTTGTGCCGTTAACATAATGATCCCCTCCAGTCAATCTTTGTAAGCGTTTTCTACACCTATATTGTACTCTTTTTCATCAAAGAATTCAGGAAGGGGGCTTAAGTCAGTTACATGCCCTGCCACAAACAGCGTTTAATATCAACATGGTTTTCATCCCGAAATGGAATGTTTTCTGCCACTAACATTGGTCGTTGATCAATCCATCCCGGAACAAGTCGGCCATTAGCAGTGACCACCCGGTGGCAGGGGTGCTTACCATAACCACCAGCTTTACTAAGAGCCTTCCCGACTAAACGCACATTTCGTGGCCGCCCGATCAGACGAGCAATCTGTCCATAAGTAGCTACCCGACCTAGCGGAATAATATCCACAACATTTAAAACATCACGCATAAATTGGTCATCAATTTTGGTCATAAAGTACCTCACTCATCCATAATTTGCCGTACCCGTTTTTGTAAATCTGGTAATACTTCATCCGCAAACCACGGATTCTTAGCCATCCAAATTTGGTTCCGGGGTGACGGATGCACAATTGGAAAATAATTAGGTAAGAATTGTTGATAATGGTGAACAATCGTGGTTAAATTAACGGATTTCTTTATATCAAGGTACGCATGGGCAGCATAGGCGCCCACCAGAATAGTTAGCTTAATATTTGGCATTAATTTTAGGAGCTGCGGATGCCACTGCTTAGCGAAATCTGGCCGAGGTGGTAAATCACCATGCGGGCCATTTCCCGGGAAATAAAAATCCATTGGCATAATGCCGATCTTTCCGGAATGGTAAAACTCATCCCAACTGACGCCAAGCCACTCACGCAATCGTGTACCACTTCTGTCATTCCAAAACATTCGCTGTTCTTGTGCCCGCTGACCTGGTGCTTGGGCAATAATATTGATTCTTACCTGTTTGCCTGCATAGTAAAGCGGCTTAATCCCTTGGGCAGTAAACTGCTTATTCGCAGGACTGGCTTGGATTTCGTGAAATATTTTTTGAAATTGATCAGTCGTCATTGCTATCACCGGCTTTAGCTAAATTAGTTACTACTATAGTAAATTTAAAGTTGCTAAAATGCAAAATGGCGAGTCCACAACAGGATCGTTTTGGACTCGCCTTACTTATTTACTTGAGTGATTTTTATCCATCCGACTCGCTGTCAAAGGATACTTGGCATCTAGTTTTGGATCAATTTTATTTATGACCCACCACCTGCGGAGGGGGTTCATGATCATCCAGCCACCAATCCACAGCATCCCAATAACCGCAGACCAGATACCATGAATCATCGGAAAACAAGCGCCCCAGACCAGCATCACAATAATATAAATTGTGCCATAAAGATGTTTAAACGTTTTGAATTCTTGCCACCGGTTCGTAAGTTGAACTTGTAGCTGACTATCTGAGCGACTAATTCGTTCTTGATTGGCTTGTGCTTGCTGGTCTTCAAATAGGTCGCGAACACTAACACCAAGTGCTCCAGCAACAAGGTTTAAGGTCTCAATACTACCGTCTTGACCGGCTTCTAATCGCTGAATTGTCCGAACGGAAACTTTAGCGGCCTCAGCTAATTGCTCTTGCGATAACCCTTTTGCCACCCGTAATTCCTTAATCTGCGTGTTAACCATAAAAATCGCCCTCCTTCGAGTTCATTTTTATTGTAACAAACGGCAACCGAAAAGTAGACGACACTCACCCGTCAGACACCCGCCAATTATAGCCGGCTAAATTTAACTACTTGATGTTTCAAAGAAATCTTGTCGACTTGATAGCCATATTCGTTCAACTCTTTTTTATAGTTTAAAAAGGAATGATCAAGCGGTACACCAGCAATCTGACCAATTTCAGCAAAGAAAGCTTAGTTGGGTGATTTTGTTGGACGTATTCCCAAAGTTTTTGATATTTACTCATTTTAATTTCCCCACCTTTACCGTCTTTAAATAACAGAGACATTTTTTTGAGGTGATGAAATGAAAGAAAAAATTAGTTTACAAAACGACTTCGTTTTCGGCAGTGTAATGAGCAACCGGAAACTTTGTCAACACTTGATTCAGTTGATCCTACCCGAATTAAAGATCCAGCGAATAAAGTTTCCCACCATTCAAAAAGGAATTCAGGAAGATCTTAGTAGTCATGGGGTTCGTTTTGACGTCTACACTGAAGATCAAAATAACGTTTACGAAATTGATATGCAGATACGCCACACCAAAGGCTTAGCAAAACGCGTTCGTTATTACCAAAGCCGCATTGATGCTGACCTCCTTAATCATGGTGACCAATATAGCCAGATAAAACAAACTTTCGTGATTTTTATCTGTCCCTTTGATCCATACGGGAATGGGTATCACAAATATCAATTTACAAATCTCTGCACAGTAGACCCAACTATTTCAATGAATGATGGACGGACTGCAATCTTTTTAAACACAAAGGGAACACGTAATGATGTGTCAAAGGACTTGCAAAATTTTCTCCACTATGTCGATAATAAGGATGTCAATAATGATCCGTATGTCGATGAACTACAAGAGTATATTTCACTGCTCAATCAAAGTACCAAGTGGAGGAAAGGTTATATGGATAACAAGACACATATGATGTTTCATGATGAAGACGTTCGTGAAGAAGGTATCAAAATTGGTAAACAGCGTGGACTAAAGCTTGGATTAGAAAAAGGTCAACGAGAAGGTCAAGAGTCAGCAATCCGTCAAATGATTGCCTTAACTCATCAACTTGGTGTTCCGGAAGATCAACTCAAGCAAAAGGTCCAACAACAGTTTAAGCTATCCGACGAAGAGATTACCAAATTTTTTTGAATAGTTTCCGTTTCGTACTAAAGCAGGATCTGCGCCTCTATTAATAACAACGCAGTATACAAATAAGGACTCCATTGCTCGGTTGAACCGAACTATGGAGCCCTTATATTCTCAAGTAGAAGTACAAGAAGATGAAATCCATTTATGACTTCTATCTCCCTTCTTCAACTTGTTAAAAAATCGTTGGTACTAATCCACCATCAAGGCGTAGCGCCTCACCAGAAAATGAGCTTGAGTATGGACTAGCCACAAATGCTGTGAAACGGCCAACTTCTTCCGGACGGATCAACCGCTGAATTTGTGACAACGGACGGTGGTGCTTCATAAAATCACTTTCCCATTCGCTTTCTGGAAGGTCTGTATCACTATACATATCAACCAACATTTGTTGAACTCCTTCCGTTAACGTGGAACCAGGCATAATTGTGTTAACCGTAACATGGGTTCCCTTAGTGAGCTTTGAAAGGCTCTTTGCTAATGAAAGGTTCATTGTCTTTGTCAAACTATATTGCGGCATTTCACCAGACGGCATGACGGCCTCTTCACTTGCAATAAAAATAACCCGTCCAAAATCTTGTTTCAACATCTTTGGTAAATAAATCTTGGCCAAGGCATTCCCAGACATAAAGTTCACATCAATAAACCGCTGCCAAGTTGCATCATCAATGTCAAAGTAATCCATTGGTTTGAAAATCCCCATATTATTCACTAGGATGTCTACTTTAGAAAATTTTTCAAACATTGCTTGCCGTTGATCATCTGATGAAATATCAAATGCTGCTCCTTGTGGATTCGTTTCTGGAAACTTTTCCTTCAATTCATTCACAACAGCATTAACGACTTCCGGCTGACGACCATTAATAATAACATTCGTTCCTTCTTTAGCCATTTCAATGGCGATGGCCTTCCCAATTCCTTTAGTAGACCCTGTAATTAACGCCGTTTTACCGTTTAAACCTAATTGCATTTTTTCTTCTTCAACTTTATTTTTTTAGTATTATAACATGACACTTACTTTTTACAAGTGATTTTACGAATTAAGCTCTGTCCGTAAAATCTTCTGAGCTTCCTGAAGATCAGTATAATAGTTAATATTGTCAAAATGTCGGGTTCCTGAAATTATCGCGGATAAATGTCGCTCATGATTGCGATGTAAAATTAAAACCTGCTGCCGCAAAATAAATTTTCATAAGTCTTCTCCTTCAAATTATTTTGCAATATTGGACCATCGATGTTTACAAATTTAATATGCAAAAACACCATCCCTAAGGTATAGATGATACTCAAAGATGGTGCATTCAAAATCAATTTAATACATACGCTTCTTCTGCTCACTTGCAAAGCCGAGTAGGCTGGTTAAACCAACAATTGCAAGTCCCAACACTCCCAGAGACTCATCATCATTGCCCGTTTGTGGTAATTTAGCATTACTCTTTTGAGAAGCGGACTTCGTAACTATCCCGTTAGCTAAATCATTCTTCCTTGAAATCTGTGAATTAGAATCTTGCCCCATAGTTAGAGTGGCCGGTTTAGATTGATCTGAAGCATTCGCTTCAACTTCCTTATTTTTAACATAAGTTACTGTAATATCAAGATCATCCGTAGCCGGCGTTTCAGCAACAATAGTTTGGTCGGCTGTATATCCTGCAAGTTCTGGGCTTGGTACTGCAGGGAATGCGGCGGTATTCCAGACACCCCAAGTGATATCACCAGTTGCTGCGTCTTTACTCCCGGTCCGGGTTAGAGTCACAGTCTGAGTTTTATCAGGGTACGCTTTTGTTCCATCCGCGAACTTATAGTGAATTGTTTCTGTTACCGTCTTCGTACCTGTAACGGTCGTTGGCGCATTCTTATAATACGTTACTGTTACCTCTCGATCGGACGTAGCAGGTGATCCGGCCACAACAGTTTGATCGGCCGTGTAACCAACAAGTTCTGGACTTTCTACATCTGGAAAGACACCTGTACTCCAAGCACCCCAGGTAATTTCACCAGTCATGGCATCCTTACTTCCAGTCCGACTTAAGGTTACTGTCTTCACAACATCCGGTTTGGCCGTGGTACCATCTGCAAATCGGTAATGAATTGTTTCGTTAACTTTCTTTGTATCATTAACTGTTGTCGGCGCACCCTTCACAGTCAATTCAGTAGCATAGCTAACTAATTCTGGTAAAGAGGTTTGGGGGTCAACTTTCAGTGAATTAGTTGCTGGATCTAAATCTGCAACATAATTCCACTTCGTTGCTTGCTTACCAAGCAGTTTTGTAATTTCATCCTTACTAGTTGCCTGACGAAATGCTGACCAAACACTGTCGGGATCTTCAAAAACAAACATTCCTGGATGTTGCTTGTCAGCATTAATTGAGTAGGTACCAATTAACGTTGGATTGTCGCCGTCAGTTGCAGGCCAGAAGAAACTAAGGTAGTTGGAATCATTCCGACCAGTAAATGTTTGCTGACTAGTCTTGGTATAGGTATACTTCGCATCATTTAATGCACGGACCGCGGGATCATCACTCAAGACAACTAACGGTTGACTATATGCCGGATTAGCATTGATAAACTTACCTAATCCATCAAAGGCATCCATCTTAAAGTTGCCTTTAGTCCCCCGTAAGTCAATAACGGCCGGCTTCTTAAGCGCTGCAAACATTCCAGTAGTGTTGGCATTACCGAGTTTCATGTTCCGTCCATCAACAAATTGACCAGCGCTGTTGAAGAACAGTTGAGAGGCATTGGAATGGCTCAAATCCCAATCACGGGCATCAACATATTCAATCCCACTTTGCGAGAACATTCCGCCCGCATTGGTATTTTTAGTTGAGAGTGCCCACTTCCACGGTGTTGTTCGATCACCAATTTGCTTCAAACTCGTTGTTTGTCTGAACATCCAGGCCGTATCAGTATCATTTGCAAGATTCCAGTTAGTCAGGTTACCTACCGTTGTTAAATGATCAGCACCATAAAACATTGAGTTCGTGGTTATAACATTGTTCATCTGCCACTTTGTCAAATCAAGGTTCTTTAAGCTTGTACTCTTGGCAAACATTTGATTAGTTTTAGTGACATTGGAAGTATCCCAATCAGTAATTCCATTAATTGTCGTTAAACCCGGATTATCCAATCCAGAGAACATGTTAGTCATGTCTTGAACTTGCCCTGTCTTCCACGAAGATAAATCCGGAATGCTCGTTAATGCGCATGGGGTCGGATTACCATAAAAGTCAGTCATGAAGTTAAACATGCCCGCCATCGTTGTGACATTATTGGTATTCCAGTTCTGAATTCCGTCAACTGATGTCAAAGCCAAGTCATGTTGGAAAACCCCACTCATATTCGTGACCTTGTCAGTATCAATATCAGCTAAGCCCTTAATCGTGGCCAATTTTGGATCATAAGCAAAAAGATCTGCCATGTTAGTGATTTCCGGAGAATTCCAGCCTGACACATCAACAGTAGTTAAGTTGGTCAAACTAGAGAAAAGCCCGTGAACATCCGCATTATTATTACCAAAGTCCCAATTAGATGTATCAATGCTAGTGGCTCCTGTTCCTTCCAACATTGTCTTTAAATTATCAAAACTAAAGTTGCGAGTTGGATAATGCCATGGGGTTAAATCATATAGTTTCCAACCAGACAAATTAATCGTTTGCAGTTTTTTAGTATCCTTCAGCATCTGAGTAAAGAAGTGAACGTTACGTACATCCCATTTATGTAAATCAACATTGGTTAAGCCGGTTCCTTGAAATGCATCAGAAAGATCCCAAACGTTGCTGACATTAAAATCTTCAATTCCTTTGATAGTCGTTAAATTACCATCATTTTCAAAGGCCGCCGTCATCCGTCTAAGACTATTTCCTTGCCAGCCGCTCAAATCAACTGTAGTTAGTTCCGGACAATCCATCGCTAAATAAGTAAGGGAAAGACTGGCGTTCTTTGGATCAGTGACAGTTGGCAGTTTCCAACCACTAATGTCTAATGTTTGGAGATGTGCTAGACCGGTAAACGGCGCAACTCTTAAACCGAATGCCACTGAATAGTCATCTGGGAAGCGGTCAACCACTAGTTTATTAGCGGTCAAGTCCCAGTTAGCTGCTTTGATAGCCGTTACCTGAGTTCCCTGGAACATGCTATCCATGCCGGCACCATGGACATGCGTATCAGCACGATTTTCCTGTTCACCAACCGCATCTAAACTAGCTAAATTCCAGTTAGAAATGTCAACCGTCCCCGTTAGACTACGGTCTCCGTTGAAGAGATTATTAAAGTTGCGAACGTTACTTGTGTCCCATGTTTGTAAACCTGTAATTTCCTTCAATTGTTCATTATTAGCAAACATTGATGAAACATCGGTCACCCCGCTGATATTCAAACCTGTGAGATCAATATTTTCTAATTTGCCACCTTGGAAAGCACCACTCCAGCTACCATCGGCTGCCTTAATGGACTTTTCATCGCCAGTTTGACTAGTAACTAACGTAGTTGCGTTCTTTAAAATTCCTGCTAATTCAGGAGTAATAATAATTTGCTTAACATCTTGCTGTCCAGCATTACGGAAATCGACTGCGTTTGGAATCACAATTGTTTGACCAGTAACCGTACCTTGATAATTCGTCAAAGTAACTGAACCATTTTCATCAGGTGTGGTTGTCGTCCATTGATGAACATCCGCTACCGGCGTTGTCTCTTTTGCGGTTGGTGCTTGCTGTTGATCAGACGATTGGTCACCGACCTTTGTTTGTAAACTACTTTGTAAGTTAGCAACTCCATTCTTTTCCTTTGAATCTGGAATTGCTGTTGCATTGTTTAGTTTAACCGTCGACTGATTTTGTGACGTTGGACTTGCGACTGATGCAGTTTGGCTTGATGTCGTTGGGTCTGTAGTTACCGGTTGATTACTATCAGCTAAAACGCTGGCACATGTAATGGAAATTCCCACTAATACCGATGCCACCCCAATCGTTAAGTGTTTTAAAGCAAAGTGTTGCTGATAATTACCCAGCCACTTTTGGATTTTAACTTCCCGATTATTTTTCGCTATCATTGTTGAATGCTCCCTTTTTAATTTATCAAAAATTAACCAGAAATTTCTTATATCACTACGCCTTTATAATAATATAAATATTTTATCTTTTCAACTGATTAGCAAAAATCATCAAGCCAAATTAAGGCCAGCTTTAGCTAATAAAAAATAAGCATGATGTCATTTGTTAGCGCATCATACTTATTAAGAAATCTATTATTGGAGTTTTAAAAATGCTTATGTTGAAAACAACCATAACCAAGCAAGACAAAAATAATGGTATACATAACCGTTCCCCAGAGCAACTGTCCATTCGATAGCAATGATGCAGGATGATAGGCAGCATAGTTGTAGTATTGATTGGTTAAATTCAGCATATTAAAGGGATTCCACCGAATCAGGTCGCGCGAGCCAACACAAGCTAATTGTAGATTCGACGATAAACCACTCCCCATAAAAATGATTAACGCATTCAGGGCAATCACAGTCATATTTGAATTAATGAGGCAGGAAGTTAAGCAAATTAGACTAATGATCATGGAGGAAGTTATTAAATCGACTCCTGTGGTTGTCAGCATATTCGACCATAGCGGCTGATGATACTGATAAATTGCGGTCCACGAAATTGGGTTATTAATTAGTGGGACAATATTAAGCAAGATGGTGATTACGACTGCGACCAGGTGTAAAAGGATGTTATACAGTAGCAAAACCAAGACTTTAGCGAAAAAAACGGCTGACCGGCTGCTAGAATGGTACATTAATGGAATGATCGTGCCATTTTGAAACTCCATCGAAAAAATCGTGGAACCCACGATAACCAGTAGCAACCAAATAATGGTACTGGAATCGTAACAGGTCATTACCAACAAGTTATTATAGGTGCGCCCCATCGCCAAGCCGATAATGACCATCAAAATAACCAGCGGGATAATTACCAGCCACGGCAGACGTCGATGATTTAATTTATATAATTCTTGTCGAATTTCGCTATTCATAAACTTTGCGCTCCTCCTCTTACAAATCACTTTTCCGGAAAACAATCAGTCCAATAAATAGAAAGATGGCAGCGTACACTAGATTACCGATGACCAATTCTGCGTTAGTCAGCGCTGTGATTTTATTCATTCCCGCACCAGATAATTGATTAATCACGTTAATCATATTCAACGGGTTCCACGCAATGATTTTTTGAAGATGTGAAAAAGCCTGCATCGCGATTCCGGAAAAGTTAGCACCTAGAAATCCAACTAATAACCCAATGACAATTACTACCGCGCTGGATTTAAATAGTACAATTAATAGTAACGTGAGCGCAATTGTAAAGATTAGATAGACTGCAACTCCAAGTAGGTTAAGCAGGAGGTCATTAATGAGCAGATGTTGGTGATACATCGTTTGCCATGCAAACTTATTGCCAACAAGGCCGATCTTAATTAGTAACGCGAAGAGAAAACCAATCAAAACTAACCAAAAGCCATAAATTATAAGGACGAAGAATTTGGCAAGAAAAACCGTGGAGCGGCTAGGACTCTTATAGAGCAAAGTTGTCATCGTATTATTACGAAGTTCCATGGTAAAAAAGTTCGCAGTCAACGCAATCATGATAATAATGCTCCATTGACCAACGCCAAAACCTTGAGCAACTAAGTTTTTAGTAATGTAAGCAGTGGGCGTTGCTGAATAAGTCATCAGACAACATAAAGCAACCATCGCAACCCAGGACGAGCGTTGATGAACCATTTTATAAAGTTCGTGGGAAAACGTCATCTTCATTATTCATCCACCCGCTTTTCTCTCAGCACTTCAACAATCGCCTGTTCAAAAGTCTGTCGGACGGGCGCCAGCTCCCGCAACATAATTTGGTGGTGGCGTAGGATTATTTGAACCTGATCGACATCCGCAGTGTTTATAAACAACGACTGATCCTGATGACGGTAAAAAACATCATTACCCTTCAGTATTTTAGCCACCTCCTCATTATCAACCGTCTTGATTTGGTATTGGGTCACTGGTGCATTTTTAAACTGATCAATTGGAACGTTCATCACGATTTCATGATGATTCAGAATAATGACGGAGGTCATAACCTTCTGCAACTCGCTTAGCACATGGCTAGAAATTAGAAACGCGGCCCCTTGGGCTGCATATTCATGAATAATTTGACGAACTAAAATGGTAGCTTCAATATCTAATCCATTCATTGGTTCATCCAAAATAACAAACTCTGGGTTGTTAAGCAGTGCAAGTGCAATTCCCAGTTTCTGCTTCATTCCGATCGAATACGACTTTGCCGGTTCATCAATGTACGTTCCCATTCCAAGCCGATCAATCAATCGATTCATGTCCGTGGTATCTCGGGAATAAAGTTCTAAATTTTCTCGACCAGACAGGAATGGGTAAACTGCCGGATTTTCAATTAACGCACCAACCTGTTGAAGTGCTTGATGACTATTCGCTGTAATTGGCTGATGATTAAAAGTGATTGTACCAGTAAATTTAGTTAAGCCTAGTAAAGTTTTCATAATCGTGGTTTTACCAGCACCATTCGGACCGATTAACCCCACAATTTCACCTGGCTGAATTTGGAAGGTCGCCTCCTTAATCACCTGTTTTCGGCCATAATAGATATTCAGATTTTGCACATTTAACATTGTTAACCAACCTCACTTCTGAACTTCGCCTTCATGTTAAAAGCGGTTTCAATTTAATTTTACACCCCCATTTAAATTTTGGCGATACCCTGGGGAGTAAAAAAACTCCTCAGGGGTTTGAGGAGCGTGGAAATTAAGTGTGAGATTCATTATTATGACGATTTGCAATCCGGCACTTTGCTT
>NZ_JBWPXC010000011.1:0-28631 GCF_056590915.1 Limosilactobacillus sp. C0001E2
CTTCCCATAGAAAAAGCCCTCCGAATATATAAGATGAATTTTCCATTTCATCTGTATACTCAGAGGGCATTATAGCCATCAGAAATCCGCTAACGGTTTTTTAATATCCAATAGGTTAGTCTTTCTTAAAGTTTAACCAACGATCACGAAGATAGCCAACGATGCCCTTTGGCCGACGATCACGGGTAAAGACACCCTTCATGTTTTCAGCACCGATTCTGATCATTCCAGAATCAGTCGTAAAGTCGGCAAAGTTCCACAGTTGTTCACCTTGAACGAAGTCCAACTTATCAAAGATCGCAAAGTTCGCCTTGTAGTAATCAATTTGATATTCTTCGGAATATGGTGCATGGAGCAGCGAGTGCAGTCCAGCAACGGTATCCGCACCAAACTCTGTGAACATGACTGGTTTTTCAGGGAACTTCTCATGCCACTTGACTAATTCGGTTTCCAGATCATGTTTAGCCCCTTCCAGGTCATCAAAGTTGACATACCAGCCATAGTAACGGTTAAGACAAATAACATCTAACAAATCACCAACAAGGTCCTTATCGACATTAGCCATCATAATATTAACCATCGTGATTGGCCGCTTCTGTGGGTCCAACTTTCTGGTGTAATCAATGATTTCTTTGAAGTACTCATGCGCACCCTTTTCATGACTAGCCGGTTCATTGGCAACTGACCACATGACTACTGATGGGTGGTCATGATCACGTTCGATCATTTCACGTAAGGCACGCTTATGGTTGTCCATTGTATCGAGGTGATCCCAGGTGTTGCCCTTTGGGAAGTCACCATTACCACCTAACGAAACATTGAATGTTTCATAGATCCCGACTGCTGGACATTCATCAATCACCACAAACCCTTCACGGTCAGCTTGTCGCATCGCTTCTTCGGAGTATGGATAGTGTGAAGTCCGGAATGAGTTAGCTCCCATCCACTTCATAATTTGATAATCCATATTAACTAACGGCATGTTTTCACCCTTACCATGGGCTAAAGAGTCTTCATGACGGCCAAAGCCCTTGAAGTAGAATGGTTCGCCGTTAATCAAGAAATGATCATCCTTGACTTCAATCGTCCGTACACCAAATTCCTGAGTATAAGTATCTAGTAGTTCGTCGTTTTGGTTGTACAGATTGATTACCAATTCATACAAATAAGCGTGAAGTGGCTTCCAACGATGAGTATGACTAATTTCCAGCGAGCCAGTTAATGATGGGCCCTTTGCAACCACTTGGTGATCTTCATCAACGATTGATACATCAGCATGATCATAATTACCACTGACGTTAATTACTGGGTGGACAGTCGTCTTTGCGCCTTCCGTATCATAATTAACTTCAATGTGCTCAATATGAGTCTTGTTCGTTGTATAAAGCTTTACCCGCCGGTGAATCCCACAGTAGTTGTAAAAGTCAAACCGTGTATGAAGTTTGTAACTACCATCATCATTCTTCTTGAGGTCTGCCGTTGGAATCGTTGTGTTATCAAGCAAGTTCGATACCCGGACCTTTAAATTATTCGCGCCAGCGCGTAGGTAATGGGTAACATCGACTTCAAACGGAGTAAAGCCACCCACGTGGGTCGTAACTTGTTCACCATTGACATACACTTCACAGCTTTGACTAACGGCGCCAAACCGCAATACATTCCGTTTCTTTAGCTGGTCTTGTGGAACATTAAACGTCGTTTCATACCAAAAGTAGCCAAAATGGTTCCGTAATTGCTTATCCATTGTTTGATCATTGAATGAAGCCGGAACCGACATCCACACCGTATCAGTTAACGGAGATTGTGGGTCAACCTTGGACGTTTCCGCCTTGAACTTCCACATACCGGATAAATCTTCGACCGTTCGAGTTGCTGTTTGTTCTGGATATAACATTATATTTTCCTCCATTCTTTATCTAACAAGTGCTGGTTTCTTTGGATCATACTGCCAATGCGGGATTAGATACTGCATGGCTTTCGCATCATCCCGAGCGCCCAAATTATGTTCAAGATACAATTGATGGGCCGCTGTAATTGCGTCCATATTAACTTCAATTCCTAATCCTTCGTTTCGTGAATCAACATGAATCTGTCCATCATGAATCTCGTATGGGTGCTTGGTCAATGCTTGGCCGTCCTGCCAAATCCAATGCGTATCAATTGCATTGATGTGTCCAGGAGCGGCCGCTGCCGCATTTGCTGCCATTGCTAATGAAATGTCGAAATGGTTATTGGAATGAATCCCCCAATTGAGCCCAAACGCATGGCAAACTTTCGCAACTTCGACGGAACCCTGCATCGTCCAGAAATGCGGATCCGCCAACGGAATTGACACAGCGTTCAGGATCAGTGAACTAGCCATCTGTCGCCAATCCGTATCCACCATATTTGTCGCCGTTGGAATGTGAGTTCGCCGCTGAAATTCAGCAAGAATCTCACGTCCAGAAAAGCCATTCTCTGCCCCGCAAGGATCCTCAATGTAATTTAATAAACCTTTCATCTCGCTCGCGTATTGGACCGCTTCGTTCAATGACCACGCACCATTAGGATCAATATCCAATTTTGCCTTAGGGAAGGCCTGGTGAAGAGCCTTCATCACCTGAACTTCTTTTTCGCCGCTTAGGACCCCACCCTTCAGCTTAAAGGTGGTAAAGCCATACCGATCATAGGCTGCTTGAGCTTCGCGAACAATTTGATCCGGTGTCAAAGCCGGTTCACGCCGCACTTTGCCCCATTCACCGTGTTCGTGATCAGCACCGATGTACGGTAAGTCGGTTTGCTGACGATCACCAATAAAGAACAGGTAACCCAGTACTGGCACATCTTCCCGTTGTTGACCATCACCAAGTAACGCCGCGACTGGTTCATGTAAATACTTGCCTAGCAAATCAAGAAAGGCAGTTTCTACAGCGGTTTGGGCATGAATCGTCGTTCGTAAATCAAATGTCTGATTCCCACGGCCGCCTTGATCTAAACTTCCATACTGATGCTTAATTTCTTGTAAGACCCGCTTATAATCGCCAATGGAAGCGTGCATAATAACTACATTACGGGTGAAAAACGGTCCGTGAGCCCCACTTAAATTAAGCAGCATACTATCATAGCCCGCGACCGGGTAGACATCCATCTTCTGAATCACTGGAACTGACATCCGCATCGCCTCCTAATCAAAATGACAATTATTGACGGAATATTGGCTGTGGGAAAGATCATTGATGGCCTTCAGCGGTCGCCTAATTTTCCCATTATGATCATCCGGACGCAGGTCGTATTCGACTTCCTGCCCCAGAGAACGTTGCAAATCTAACGTAACGTGGTCAAAGCAGATATCTTTAATCACGCCGTCGTGATAGCCAGCCATTAAAACACCATTTTCAGCCCGGCATTTAACATTTTTGAAGACCACGTGGCTAATCTCCGCATCCGCAAGCTGCGTATTAGTATCCCGCGGCAATATTGTGATATAAATTGGTTCTCCAGATCCCCACCATTCTTTACTATAGTGCTTAGTTGCAATATCAATATCTTCAAAAATGATGTTACGAGCACTGCCAGGATCGCGTAATTGAAATGCTAATCCCCGATTGGTGTCGCGGACGGTCAGGTGCCGAAAGACACAATTATTAAAATTACCAAAACTAGAACTACCAAATTTAACGGCAGAACTTTGGGTGACAATGTGACAATTCGTCACGGTTAGATTTTCACAATTACCATACTGACTGGTTTCTTCAGTACACTTTGGACAGATCGCATCATCACCAGTGTGAATTTGGCAATCATGAATATAAGTATTCTTGCTTCGATCCACATCAATCCCATCCGTGTTCGGCATCCGGACCTCATTATTAATCGTCACATGACTAATTTCAGTATTTAAATTGCCAACTAAATGCACCGTCCAAAACGGTGAGTTTTGTAAAGTGACCCCTTGAATCAATACATTCCGGCAATTTTCAAAATAGACCATCATTGGCCGCGGATACTTATAAAACTTTAGATGCACCTCATCCTGCTGGTTAGGTAAGATAAACTTCTCGTAATTGCCATCAATCGTTCCATTACCCGTGATGGCGATATTTTCTGGTCCATCCGCATAAATTAGGCCACTAATCGGTGTTTCATTTTTAATGAGTTCAAATGGACCCGGACGATGTTGATAACGCTCTTCATCGCCACTCCCAATCAACATGGCGTCATTTTCCAGATGTAGATCGACTCCACTCTTCAAGATTAAGCTATCAATAGTGTAGCGTCCTGCTGGAATAATCACTTGGCCACCACCGTGCTGACTACAACGATCGATGGCCGATTGTAATGCCCCGGTGGCATTGGCGACCGATTTGAGATCGCGATTGTCTTCTAAAACGTTAATCTTCATGGTTTCCTCCACTCTTCTGCGCAAAAATGGAGGGTCTACTCTCCATTATTAACATTCACTTTACTTCAAAGTAATTGTGTATTCGAATGGTTTCGTTTCGCCAGCAGCCAATTTAAGGTTTCCTTCCTTATCCATAATATCAACTTCATGACCTGCAATATCTGGCAGACCGGCAAATGGTTCGAGACAGACAAATGGTGCATTGGCACCTTCCTTTGTCCACGTACAGAAGTAACGGAAATCATCCAAGTTTAAATGAATTGAGTGCTTCGTCTTTGGTGAACTCAGTGTAACTCCAGTAATACCATCGTTTTCAATGATAATGAGACCATCTTCATACATATCATGATTCAAATCAATATGACTGCCATTAGCCGCTGCTAATTTAATCACCTTGCCATCACGGTATGGGTTAGGCGTCTTGACGATTTCGTATTGCTTTAAATCCAGTCCTGCTGGTTCAAAGTCTAATTGATAATCATTAAACTCACCTTCACCATTGATTGGAATATTGAAGGCTGGGTGTGAACCGAGAGCAAAACTCATCGTCTTATCACCAGTATTTTGAACGTCAAAGTGGAACGTTAATCCCGCATCCGTCAAAGTCCAAGTAATGATGAGCTTAAAGCTAAATGGGTAATACTTACGCGTCTGCTCATTATCCGTCAGGCTGAGTACTAACTTGGTCCCATCATTGGTTTCGACTTTAAAGTCTTGATCAGCGGCAAAGCCATGTTGAGGCATTTCGTATTCCTGACCATTATAGAAATACTTATCTTTTTCTGAACGACCAATTGCTGGGAACAAGACTGGACAATGCTTTGGCCAAACTGGATCATTATTCCAAATGTAGTCAAAATCGTCATCCTTGTTGTACAAGTGCGTTAACTGAGCACCATGCTCATCAATTGCCGCTTTAAATTTATCATTTTCAATTACTTGCATTTTAAAATCCACTTTCTTTGATTGTTGAGGAGGAATCAAATCAATTATTGAATGTCACCGAATTGGAAGTAATCATGAGCATTATTGTAAGCAATATCCTTAGCCATTTGACCCATAAATTCTTCATCAGCTGGGGCTTCACCATTTTCGATCAGGCCACCAAGGTAGTTGCATAATACCCGCCGGAAGTATTCATGACGAGAGTATGAAAGGAAGCTCCGGGAGTCAGTCAGCATGCCGACAAAGTTACCCAGCAAACTGTTTTCGGCCATCATGTGAAGTTGCAAGTCCATTCCACGACGGGTGTCATTGAACCACCATGCACAACCTAATTGAAGCTTTTGCTTAGTTGCATCCGCATCAACACCATTACCGTAGAAGTCACCCATTCCGGAAGCTAATTGCATCCAATCATTTGGATTCAGTGAGTAAAGGATCAGCTTTGGAATGTTGTCTTCTTCTTGCATGTTTTCAAGCAACTTCATGATTTCTTGAGCGAAATCAGCTTGGGTTCCCATGGAGTCACCACCACAGTCAACACCAATCTTGGCAAAGAGCTTGGAGTTAGCATTCCGCACAACGTTACCGTGGAACTGCATTGTCCAGTCATACTTCTTGTTGAGCCGCATTAATTCTTGAATTAAAGCAGTCAAGTAAATATCAACTTCGTGGTCAGTTAATGCATCATTATTGAGACCCTTTTGGAAAACAGCATCAACTTCACTAGCTGAAGCTGGCACAAAGTGGAACGTGTTAATTCCGTGGTCAGATAACTTACCACCTAATGAGCTGAAGTATTCATACCGTTGGTCAAAGGCCTTGGCTAAATCAGCGAAGTTATTAATGTTGACACTGGAAACGTTGCCCAGTTTCTTAATGTAGTCACCGTAGCCGTTGTCCTTGATATTGAAGGCTTTATCAGGACGCATGGCTGGTAAAACTTTAAAGCCGTTGCCCTTTTCTTCCTTCTTTAAAAGCTTGTGGTACTTCAAATCTGAAGCTGGGTCATCAGTGGTGCAGACAACCTTTACATTCATCCGTTGCAATAATTGCCGTGGGCGGAATTCAGGCTTGGCTAATTGTTCATTGGCCTTGTCCCAAATGTCTTTAGCATTCTTTTCATTAATCGTGTCGGTAATGCCGAAGTAGCGACGAAGTTCCAGTGCGGACCATTCATATAGTGGGTTACCAACCGCATTTTCCATCGTCTTGCAGTATGCCTTTACCTTTTCAAAGTCATCACCGTCACCAGTGATTAAACTTTCTGGAACGCCATTTGCTCGCATTAAACGCCACTTGTAGTGGTCACCAGCATTACCTTCGTTGATCCAAACCCGTGCCAAGTTCTTGTAGTTCTTGTTTTCATACATTTCTTGTGGGCTTAAGTGACAGTGATAGTCAATAATTGGCATATCTTTGCTGTCATTAAAAAGCTTCTTTGCCCAATCATTTGTTAATAAAAAGTTGTCATCAATTAATCCCATGATATTGCCTCCATTTTATTGAATCGAAATCAAATCTTTCATCGTAAACTCTAAGTCAACGTTGTAGTCCGCATCTTGCGGGTTCCGATAATGAACCTTGGCTTGACGGGTTTCACCATCAAACCACCAGCCTTCATCCGCTGACTCATAATCATCCTTCTTCAAGAACCGGTGCAGTTGCACACCATCAACGGTCACATTAATCGGTGCCATTTGCGGACAGTAAACTGATAGGTTCATCGTCTCAACCTTGGTTTGGTAATTACCTTGCCGTTGGAATGCGATCTTAACACCATCTTGATGCGCCTGAGCGGTAATGTGCGTTAGGAGTTGGGCACCCTTTTGGTATGCCATCGTTTCGCCATCATCTTCATACAACGTAAAGTCAGCATCTTGCGTTGGTTCAATCAGAACATCCAGATTCTCAATTGTCTGTTGATGAATATTCGTCAAACCGAGGGCGCGTGGAATAACCGCTCCACTACGCATAAACATTGGAATTGATCCCATATCAACTGGAATCGTGATTGTTTGCCCACCTGCATACCGTTGGTTCGTATGCAAATCAATCCAATGTGAACCTTGTGGTAAGCAAACCTGTTTTTCTGTTTGACCCTTGTCAACAACGTTAGCTACCAATAAGGAACGCCCGAGCATAAATTCAAAACTCTCTTCGCTAACGTTCGGATCATTTTGAAATTCATATACCAGTGGCCGCATAATTGGCGCCCCCGTAGTGTGTGCTTCATACAGCAGTGAGTAGAAATAAGGGACGAGTTGGTATCTTAGCTGAATGGCTTGTGCGATGTACTTCGTATAGTTTGGATACATGTATGGTTCAGTAACCGTATTATCAGTGTTTGCGGAATGGATTGAGAACCGAGGTTGGAAAATTCCATTTTGGACCCACCGAACTAACAATTCTGGTTCCGGCAATGGACCAAAGAACCCACCGATATCACATCCTTGGTTGGCAACCCCAGATAGGCCCATGCCAAGGATCGTTGGAATATTGTATTTCAAGCTATCCCAACTAGTGTTGTTGTCACCAGCCCACGTCTGTGCATACCGTTGAATTCCTGCAAAACCAGCCCGGTTAATCACGTATGGACGTGCGTTCGCGTCATATTCATGAACCGCATTTTGGGCCACCTTCGCCATAATTGTCGACATCAATGGTCGAACATCATCCATCTTGCGATCTTTGTGCCCTTCCATATTGATTTGTGCACTACCATCAACCGTTTCGTATTCGTTGTTATCATTCCAAATTGATGTAATGCCATACTTAAGCAACGACTTAGTTAAGTAATACGTCCATGCTTTTCGCCCAGCTGGGTTAGTAAAGTCAATAAAGTTTGCTGGACCACCCCAGTATTGGTTAACCTGATTGTTTTGCCCATCATGATCCTTAATAAAGGCATCACGATTCGACAAATCCTCATTATCAGGGTGCTTTACCAAAATGCCTGGTTTAACATTTGGTGCTAACAATGCACCACGGTCTTTCAAATCATCAACAAACTCTTGTGGATTTGGGAACCGTCGCTTGTTCCAGCGGAAGAAGAACCGCTTTTGGGTTTCTTCGTCCACCACATATCCAGAAGAAAGGAAGAACCCATCACAAGGAATTTGATTCTTCTTGCAGGTGTCAACGAAATCAAGAATGGCTTTATCATCACCCTCTTCAAGCTCCGAGTAAAACATCGTTGAGCCCATATAGCCAAGTGACGACATCGGCATCATTGCGCTCTTCCCGGTTAAATCCGTGTAGTGTTCAACCACATCTTTAATCGTCGGCCCACCAATGAAGAAGGCATCCAACTCACCGCCATCAGTCTCAAAATAGCTGTAACGCAGCCAGTAATTACTGTGTTCACAGTCCATATCAAAGACCGAATCATTTGAATTGTTATAAAACATTCCGCTAGCGATATTGTCATCAGTATTAAAGTCAATGTAGAACGGAATCATCTTGTACAGCGGGTCTGAACGCTTAGCATCCCAACCAAGTGAGTCGGTATTGTGCATCCGCATCCGCCGTTTGTACTTATTTAAGACCCCAGATTTTTCACCGAAGCCATAAAACTTCTCGTGATCACCCATTTGCGAATAATGAATCTGTCGACCATTATCATCTTCAACATACGGCCGTTTAGGTAAATCTTTATGAACAACGTGACCATCCTGGTCAACAATTTCTAAGTAAAATGGATCATCATAAATATGAAGGATATATTTACCATTCGTCACCGTGTAATGACCATCATCAACCTTTTGCAAGTCAATCTGAATTGGTTGTACACGGGTCCGTTCATCCTTCATAAATTCATCAGTCCGGTCTGGCCAGGCCGTTTTAACTAATGCATATGATTCTTCAGGACTAAATTCATTATCAAAAGTCGTGCGAATTCGAATTATATTTTCATCAATTAAATAAATTCTAAAATTAGCGCCATCTGTTTTAAGCTCCAAATAATCATCATGATTATCTACCGAAAGCAACTTTGTACTATTTTTCATTTTTAGCCCCCTAAATAATGAAAGTTAAAGCCCTCAAGAACCACATGCCATGATGGTTCAAAGTAAAACTAATACACCAGATTTTAAGCTGATATAAATTAGTAGTTGGCATATAGTTAACCGATAGCTTCAGTTGAAGAATACGCTTTCATCAATTATATGTCAAGCACGATTCCTTGTATATGTTCAACAATTAGAACTTATTTCTACTATTTATTATTCTCGTTTTATGAACGCTGAGCAGTTGAAATTAAAATTATTTTTTGGATTTTACATTGAAAGCGCTATCTTTTTGTGTTAGAGTTCAAGGTGTCGAAAGGAATTATAGGATATCTTGCAATCTGATATGTCAGTTTTGCTAGTAATATAATTTGCAATTATTTTCAGACTTTCTATAAAACCTTGATGTTCTATTTCTCTTGTTTCTTTTTTGGAGGTTCAATTTAATTATGGATAATAATGGTCAACGTACCGTTACCATCAAAGCCCATCCTTTCGATTGGCGCGATAAGATCGGGTATATGTTCGGTGATATCGGTAACAACTTCTCATTTAACGTTGTTAACTCATTCTTAATGATCTTCTATACCAACGTTTATGGTTTAACTGGATCACAAACCGCGATTGTCTTCCTACTCGCACGAATCGTTGATGCGATCTCCGATGTCGTAGTTGGACGGTTAGTTGATAATAGTAAGCTTCATAAACGTGGTCGGTTTATTCCATGGATGCAACGGATGCAATACCCATTGCTGATCGCCTTAGTACTACTCTTTGTACCAGTGGTTAAAGACTGGTCCATGGTTGGTAAGATGGCCTGGGTTTGGGTTACATACATCGCATGGGGTGTTCTTTACTCAACAGTTAACATTCCTTACGGTTCCCTTGCTTCAGCTATCAGTAACAACCCTGACGACAAGACGTCACTTTCCACTTGGCGTTCAATTGGTTCTGCCTTAGGTGGTTCAATTACTTCTTACGTCATCCCACTGTTCATTTACATTGGCGCTACAAAGCGGATTTCCGGAATTCGGTTCTTCCAAGCGGTCATTGTATGTGCCATCCTTGGTTGGGTTTGCTATGAATTAACGATTCATATGACCACTGAACGTGTTCAAACTCACAAGACCGAAAAGCTTGCTCTTTCACGGATTATGAAGTCCATGTTAGAAGACCGGGCATTACTTGGTTTAGTTTTGACGGACCTTGTGCTAGTTGTTAACCAAAACTTAGCCGGAACCATGATTACCTATGTTTACAACGACTACTTCAAGAACACTGCAGTCATGGGATTAGCCCTAGTTGTTAACACCGCAACGGTTATCTTACTGTCACCATTCAGTCACTACATTGCGACCCGGTTTGGTCGGCGGAACTCTTCAATTGTTGGTTTGATTGTTAGTTTCTTTGTTTACTTAGCACTGTTTATCATTCGGACTCATAATGCTTACGTTTACTTAGCCTTCATCTTTGTTGGTTCACTTGGTTTTGCGGTCTTCAACCTACAAGTTTGGGCCTTCATTACCGATGTTATTGATAACATCGAAGTGCGGACTGGTGACCGTGAAGACGGGATCGTTTATGGTGTGAACTCATTTGCTCGTAAAGTTGCCCAAGCCATCGGTGGTGGTTTCGGTGGATTTATCTTAAGCTACATCGGCTACAAGTCTTCCACTTCTGGTGGTGCCGATCAAACGATGCGGACCATCAATGGATTGTACAATGTTGCAACCTTAGTTCCTGTTGTTTGTGCTTTACTCGCAATTCTTCTGCTATTCTTCGTTTACCCACTTACTCGGGATAAAGTTCATGAAAATGGTAAGATCCTTGCTGAACGGCACTCTGCAAATGCTGAAAGCACAAGTGAAGCAGCTAAGTAAGGTTTCAAGTTACCTACTTGGTAATGAAATTATTAACGGCTGGGATATTAATGCCCAGCCGTTTTTTGAAAGGACCTAATAATGGAAAATAATCGTTTAGACCTCACAACCGGTAAACCCATTCAACGAATTTTACAGTTTTCAACTCCTTTGATTTTTGGAACACTGTTTCAGCAACTGTATAGCCTTGTTGATTCCATCATCGTTGGTCATTTCATTAGTGCTAACGCACTTGGTTCAGTTGGTGCCACCTATTCATTAAATTTTCTAATTATTGGTTTTATGCAAAGCTTCTGTGTCGGATTAGGAATTCCCATCTCGCAAAGCGTTGGGGCGAGCAGTAACCGTGACGTCCAACGTTTCTTCTGGAATGGTCTCTACTTAAGCATCGCCATTAGTATTTTCTTTTGTGTTTTAATGACTTACTACACAGAACCACTACTAATTGCGATGCGCACACCGCAGCCATTACTGCATGATGCCGTCATTTTCATTCGTCCCCAATTCATTTTCATTTGGGTGACCGTCCTATACAACTTTTCTGCGAGTGTTCTTCGCTCACTAGGTGATTCCAGGACCCCCTTTTACACATTAGTCCTTGCCAGTTTATTAAATATCATTATTGATATTGTTTTAATTGGCGGATTTCACTGGGGAGTAATTGGGGCTGCAGTCGCCACAATCATTGCCCAAGCGGTTAGTGCTTTAATGAACATTATTTGGTTAGTAAAAACTTCAACAATCATTAATTTTCGGCATCCTCAGCTGCAATTTTCTGCGCATCACACCTATCGACTTGCTTACATTGCCTTTCCAATGGGCATCGAATATTCTATTTCCGCAATTGGTGCCATCATCATGCAATTTGCTATTAATAGTTTAGGAACCGTCTATGTTGTATCTCAAACCGCGGGTGAAAAAATTCGACAAATGGTTACCCTCCCGATTGAAAGTGTTGGGATGGGGATGTCGACCTTTATCGGACAAAACTTTGGGGCGCACAGTATGGCGCGCATCCGCCAAGGGATTAAGGATGGGATGAAGATCCAAATTATTTACTATGGCATCTGCTTAATCATTATTATGCTCTTTGCAGACCCACTGTCAGAATTAGTGATTGGACACCACCCCGAATTAATTCGTTTATCGAGTCTCTACTTACGTTTGATGAGCTTAACCCTTTTCTTACACGGTACATTAATGATTTACCGTTATACTCTTCAGGGATTGGGATTTAGTTTCCTAGCGATCTGGTCAGGAATTGGTGAATTAATTGGTCGCTCGATAGTTAGTCTAGTTGCAATCATCCTCAATAGTTTTATTGCCGTTTGTTTCATCAACCCAGTTGCGTGGGGACTAGCTGGTGGCTATTGCTGTTGGATGGTTTATCGCCAACTTAAGAAAATTGCCGGTTCTTTTACAAGGGAGGTCAACTAAGTTAAAATTGTAAGATATAATTTGATGAAATTTAAAGGAAGCAACAAGTATGGATACAAATATTCGCAGAAATGCCTATGACCAGATTAAATATAAGATCATTCACTTTCACTACTTACCTGGTCAGAAGATTTCTGAAAAAATGATTTCAGAATCACTCAATCTTGGACGAACCCCCGTCCGTGAAGCATTAATTAGAATTGAACGGGAAGGCCTCATCGAAGTGATCCCGCAAAGCGGAACCTACGTCACCATTATTAACATGACCTCCGCTAAAAACGGTCGGTTTGTTCGTGAATGCATTGAACCGAAAATCATGCTTGAAGCCATGACTAAACTGACTCAAGAAGGGTTAATGAATTTATTAGTAAATATGCAACATCAACGTGAAGCGGCCCAAGCAGAAGAGCCTGATCACTTTTTTGATCTTGATCAAGACTTTCACCACGAATTCTACAAAATCGCTAATAAGAATGATGTTTGGAACTGGCTTCAGTTAAATAACACCCAATTAAACCGTTTCCGACGGCTCCGGCTAAAAGCTGCGAACCTGAATTGGCGAAAGTTAGTCGAACAACACCAAAAGATTCTTAAAGCAGTTCAAGCGCAAAACGTGGATAATCTTGATTACCTAATTCACGCGCACCTGCACTTGATGCTCGAAGAAAAAGCCTTAGTGACTCAACAATTTCCTGACTACTTTGGGATTGAAGACAATTAAAGAGGGTGATACCACTATTATTTTTGATTTTATTGTAAGCGCTTTATTCGATAGAAGGAGATTACTATGTCAAACGAATTTAAAAATGAATTCTGGACTGCCACTGCCGGAGACCTTTCCCAAAAACGGACCCCATTTGATGCACCGGACTATACAGATCAACCGACTGACGGTTCAGCCAAAATCGTCGTTGACCCAATGCAAAAGTTCCAAGATTGGTTAGGTGCCGGAGCAGCGATTACTGACTCCACTGCCAAGTTAATTTGGAACCAAAGCAAGGAACAACGGAGTCAATTGCTTCATGAATTATTCGATCCCGAGCAAGGGGCTTTTTCAATGATTCGGGTGCCAATGGCATCTTGTGACTTTCAAAGTCAAGATGAATACTACTCATATGACGATGTGCCATTTGGCGAACACGATCATGATTTAGAACATTTCTCCATTGGTACGGGAACACCGGGGTGCAGCAGACGCGACTAAGGATCTGAAATACATTGTGCCGGTTCTTCAAGAAATCGTAAAAATTAACCCCGCAATTAAAATCATCAGCTCACCATGGTCTGGGCCAGCTTGGTTAAAGAATACCGGTCACCTCAGTCAAGGTGGTCACCTCCGTTTTGGTGAATATACTGGTAATGGTTTTGCTCACAAGGATCATTTCGAAGCCGTTTACGCCAACTACTTCGTTAAATATATCGATGCATACGCTAGCTACGGTATTCCAATTTACGGCTTAACCATTCAAAACGAACCTTCCAATGCTGCTAAGTGGCCAGCCATGATCTGGACATTTAAGCAATTAGCCGAATTCGGTTATAAATACCTCCGGCCACTCTTAGATGAAACTCACCCAGACGTAAAACTCTACTACTGGGACGGATCATCGAACGTTCTCGATAAGCCATTATCCGCATACATCACACCGCAAGAAGCAAGCGCCTTTGATGGCTTTGCCTTCCACACGTATGACGGACCGTACACCAGCCTCTTTAAAGTTAGTCGCGAATATCCGAACTGGAAGTTAGCGATGACTGAACGGCGTTGCCTGTACTCTGACACCGTTGAAGATGCTTCACACATCATGTTTGGCTTAATCGGTAACTGGTTAGTCCGGAATGGCTTAAACTTCATTACCCTTTGGAATTTAGCTCTAGATGAACGAGGATTACCAAATGCAGCTGGTTCCACCGGCCGCCGTGGTGTCGTTACCATTGACCATGCCACTGGTAAAGTCCAACGGAACCTTGAATACTACATGCTCCGTAATTTATCCCAAGATATTCCGGCTGGCGCAGTCCGGATTGGTTCATCTAGCTACTCTCCAGATGGTTATACAGGTGGAATCTCATCAACTGCCTTCCTCAGTGATGATGGTTCAATCGCTGTCCAACTCTATAACCCAACTGGTAAAGAACTTCCTGCTAGTCTGTACATTAATGGGCATTCCACTAAGTGGCAAAACGTGATGGTTCCAGCTTGGGGAACCGTAACCGTTCATAAGTCGAATGGCACGATGAACGAAAGTGCACCCCGTCCTGATGAAGAATTTGAATTGAATCCTACTAAGCTGGGTCTTTCCGATGATAAAGCTCCTGGTAAGGGAATTAATGCCAAGAAGAATGATTTAGTTTAAACAAGATTACAATAGTACAGCCCACAAAAAAGGGACCCTCACAATAACGTGAGGGTCCCTTTTGAACTTGACAATTATTTGATATCTAATTGCTTATTATCAACACCGGTGCGGACAACTAACACATCACATGGTGCATTCCGCTTAACGAACGACGTAACTGAACCAACCATAGCCCGTTGCAGCCGTGACATCCCACTGGCACCCATTACCAGGAGATCGTTCTTATGATCCTTCGGAAAATCAAACGCAATCACTGTCTTTGGATTACCAAGCCGAATGTGAATATCGATATTGTCGAAATCATCATCCTGCTTAACTTTTTTAAGCAGGTCCTTCAAGTAGTCCGTAGCCTTATCTACCAATTGGTAAGCAATGCTGCCGTCTGACATGCCAGCAAAGTTATATGCCATCGCCCGGGTATCCACGACATTGAGCACGTCAATGTGGGCACCATTCCGCTTCGCAGAAATAACCGCCTTGGCAAGCGCCGCTTCTGCTTGCTTAGAACCGTCCACTGATACCAAAATGTTTTCGTATTCTTGATCCATAATCAACAGCCTCCAATCAATCAACTATCATTCTTATTTTACCACATTTGAAGCTTTTCAATGCACTATTCCCGGCTTAGCCGTTCGATTGTCCGAGCCAAATTGACTTTGTCGTAGAAGTATCATACAATCAAAAACAACTAATAACTTAATTATCTTAAGTTTAAACTACTATCGGTTATTGATAATTGTGAGGTTGACTTAATGGATCAAATTGACAAAAAAATTCTGAATATGCTACAAGCGAATGCCCGGGTCTCACTAAAGGAAATGTCCAAGGCGTGCTTCATTTCATCACCTGCCATTGCAGCTCGAATCACTAAAATGGAGGAGGCCGGGATCATTACCGGTTATCACACCAGCATTAATCGTGAAAAACTTAATTTCCACGTTAAGGCCTTTATCATGGTCCAACTAGAACCTAACCAAAAAAGAGAGTTCTATCCCTTTGTCCAATCCATCCCCAACGTCATCGAATGTAATTGCATCACCGGTGACTATTCAGAAGTAATGGAAGTAATCTTTCCATCTACAAAGGACCTGGATGATTTTATTAACGAAATCCAAAGGCGCTTCGGAAAAACGAGCACGCAGATTGTCTTTTCCACCAGTGTCGACCATCGTGGTGTCAAATTAAATGACCATTAATAATTAACCGCTAATCATCATTGCTGTTGCAAGTGATTAGCGGTTATTTTTTATTTAAGTTCTAGTAATTGTTCAATTTGATCCAATCGTTTCTTCAGAACTTGTAAAGCATCTTCAAGATACTGACCATTCGTTACGTCGACCCCAGCCCGCCGCAAAATCGTCACTGGGTCTGCCGAACCACCGGCCTTCAAAAAGTCGAGGTAGCGATCGAGTGCGCCATCCTGCTTGGTCCAAACTCGTTCAGACAACGCCGTCGCAATCGCCCATGACGTTGCATACTGGTAGACATAGTAATTCATATAGAAGTGCGGAACGTACGCCCATGCTTGGGTATCCGTGCCGACCAGCTTGACGGTTGGCCCATAGTATTTCTCAACCAGTTGCCGGTTCATCTGATCCAAATAGTCTGCCGTGAGTGTCCGTCCGCTTTGTTGTTCACGGTAAGCGGTATTTTCAAACTCCGCAAATTGTGTTTGCCGATAAATCGAGCCGATAAAACCATTGATCGATTGCTCTAAAATGAAAATCTGCAGCTGCCGATCCTCCTGATACTTTTGTAGTAAGTACTCCGTCAGAATATTTTCATTAAAAGTCGATGCCACTTCTGCAAGAAAGATTGGTGCATCCGCGTACTCGGAAGGTTGGGCGTGCTGACTAAACCAGCTATGCATCGCATGTCCCGATTCGTGCGCCAACACAAAGGTACTATATAACTTATCCGTCCAATTCAATAGGATAAATGGATTAGCTTGATAAACACCCACTTGGTAACCACCAGAACGTTTCCCGCGGTTTTCCGCCGCATCAATCCACCGGTGATCAAACTCTTTCTGCAAGCCCTCGAGGTAGTCTGGCCCCATCACCTTCATCGCATTCAGGACCAACTGCTTCCCCTGCTCAAAGGTTGTCCGCAAGCGATCTTTGCCCGCCAACGGCACCCCAATGTCATATTGGTAGAAGGGATCTAAATGCAAAGCGCGCTGCTTAATCCCGTACCACCGGTGCGCCAAATCCAAGTGTTGATTTACGGTCTTGACCAACGTATCGTATACCTGCTCATCAATTTGGTTAACCGCTAATGCCGCTTGTCGAGCACTCTTATAATGGCGCAGTTTCGCAATCGAATTGCGACTATCAATAAAGCTATTCAAGGTTGCAGCAAACGTATTCCGTAATTCGTGATATGGCTTTTGGTAAGCTAATACAGCTGCCTTCCGTACATCACGATCTAATGATTCAGTGAACTGACTCCGGTTACCGTGAGTTAGTTCCACTTCATTCCCCTGTTCGTCCTTAATCGTGCCAAAGTGTAAATCAGCATCGTTCAGCGTATTATAAACTGTCTCCGCACTATCCAACGATCGACTCAGCTGACTCAGTAGCTGTTCTTCGCTAACAGTCAAAACGTGTCCTTTTTGTAACCGGACCTGTTCCAATGCATATTTGAATTCACTCAGTCCGGACACTTCCGTCAGCCAGTAATCTAACTGATGTTGGTCAAGGCTAACGATTTCAGGATCCATAAAGGAAAGGGCCGTTTCGATTTCAGTGGCCGCTGTTGCCGCCTTCCCATACAACTCAGTGGCCGCTGCATCCGTCGTATCACTATCGCGACGCAGAAAAGCATAAACGTATTCCCGTTCTAATTCTTCATTGATTACCTTGGCTGCTTGCAGTGCCTGAAGTAATGTTTGGCCCTCATTGGCGGCTAACTTACCAGCCAATTGATGCAATTCATGGGCCTTCTTTACCGTTTCCTGTAATTGTTCTTCCATTGCTTCGTCGTTTGGATAAAGTAACGTCAAATCCCACTTGAGTGCCGTAGGAACTTCTTCACGACTCGGTAACTGTTGTTTTTCACTCATTATGATGCCTTCTTTTTATCAAACGAATCTAAGTATTTAACATATTTTTCACGATCTAATTCATGTTCGGATTCCCCAATTACCAAAGTGGCAATTGAGTTTCCAACCACGTTCACGACCGTCCGACCCATATCAACGAACCGGTCAATTCCAGCAATAAAGGTTAAACCGGCAACGGGAACCCCGATTGTCGAAACACTGGCTAGTAAGACCACGAAGGAGGCGCCAGGAACCCCAGCCATTCCTTTCGAAGTAATCATCAAAACAATCAATAAGGTAAATTGGTGCTCCCACGTTAAATGAATGCCATACGCCTGGGCCAAGAAGATTGCGGCTAAGGATTGGTAAATGGCCGACCCATCGAGGTTAAAAGTATAGCCCGTTGGAATAACAAAGGAAGCAATTCCCTTTTCTACCCCCATTTTCTGCGACTTTTCAATTAGCCGGGGCAAAGTGACTTCAGAACTGGCAGTTGAAAAGGCCAGAACGATTTCTTCCCAAATGGCCCGCATCGTTTTCCAGTAATGTAGATGGAACATCTTGGCGACGATACCAAGCACCACAACACAGAAGAAAATCATGGTGAGGTACGCTAGCAGCACAAAGTATCCTAACGGCAGCAAGGCCTTGAGCCCCATTTCGGCAATCGTCATCCCAATCAACCCGAAGACCCCAATTGGTGCATACTTCATGACCCAATTTGTCACTTTGAACATCACTTCGGAAACACTGTTTAAAAATTGCACAACGATCTTGCCCTGCTCACCAATTGCAGCTAAGCCAAGCCCAAAGAAGACGCTGAAAAAGATTACCGGCATCATGCCACCATCACTGATGGATTTAAAAATGTTGGTTGGAATAATTGCTAAAATTTGATCCCAAAATCCGGTATGTCCCTTGGCCGCTTTCGCTGTTGCCATATATTTAGAAATATCAGCGGCGTGTAAGCTCTTGATATCAATAAACGAACCCGGGTGGGCCAAATTGGCAACGATTAGACCCACGATGATCGCAATCGTCGTTAAAACTTCAAAATAGATGATGGTTTTTCCACCAATCCGACCGAGTTTATGAAAATCACCGATGTTGGCAATGCCGACCGTCAGACACGAAATCACAATTGGCATCACGATCATCTGAATCAAGCGTAGGAAAATAGTTCCTAAACTCTGCATTACCACAATTGCAGACTGATTCTTATAAAAAATCACCCCACAAATAATCCCGGCAATCAAACCAATAAAAATCTGCCAACCAAGACTCAGGCGGCTAATTCGGTAGTGCTTCATTAACTACCCCTCCGATCATAATTTCTAAGCTTTAATTTTATCATAGTTTTGTAATTTACGCGTGTTCACCAGCCTGCAAAATTATAGTATGATGGCTTTTAGAATTTAATTTTAGGAGGACAGCATGATTTCTCGGAAAACGGCAAATAGTATTAACGGCCGCATTGCCTTTTTAGCCATCTCAATCATTATTAATTCGTTTTTTAACGCCTCACGGTTTTACACAGATGGGGAGCGCCATTTGGACGGCCTCCGCGGTCAGTCTTAGTCACTGGACGCATATCTCATTAGGCAATATCCTGTTTCTAGAAGGCGTCGTGGTTGCCTTTACTAACCTAGCCCTCCTCGGGCGCTTCGACTGGTTCCGTCTCGTGCGTAATCTCTTGTTTATTACCCCATTTAGCTACTTACTTGCGGGATTTGAAACGATGTTCGTTAAAATGGGCGTCCCGCAGCTCGCACTTGGTTGGCGAATCTTACTCGATATCGGGGGATTGTTTGGGGTGGCCGCAGCCGTCTCACTCTACCAACGGGCCAACATCATCATGCACCCAAATGATGATCTTCCATATATTCTCCGTTTCCGGTTTATGCATGGCTCCCCCGTTTATTCCCAGTGGATGAGCAACGTTCCACCACTGATCATTGTTGTATTAGTATTCGTGATTAAGGGTCATTGGTACTCATTTGGTTTTGGAACGATCTACAATATCCTGACGCAGGGCTACCTGATTGGATGGTCCGATCATCACTTTCTCCCGATTCTCCATCACCACCTTGAATTCAAAAATTAAACTACAAAAAAACGTCCCGTTTGAATTTCTTCAAACGAAGCGTTTTCCTTTGCCAGTCAGAAAATTACCAAGACTTCTTTCACTATTCAATTATCATTATGCCTTCACAGACGTTAAATCGAGTTTGTCTAAAATTTGATTGACGCTAAAGCCGAAGTGTTTTATGACTTCAGTACTATTACCACTAACACCAAAAAGTTCCAATTCCGTAGACTTAACCATCGAGGTCGACAAACTCATACCAGCTTTGACTGAGTCCAATTTCAATTGAAACCCGCTTAGTTACCTCTGTTGGTAAAACACTGTCATGATAACCTTGTGGTTGTTCTTTCATGGCATCGGCACGACCCGTGCCTGATAGCCCCACTTTAGCTAATCGTTTCCGGTCAGCCATCACCAAGTGATCCTCTAAAACGAACGCCATTCTAATCCCTTGTGATAGCAGACCAGTAGTAGCATCAACTCCCGGATTCACTCCATATTTCGGATGACCCGGGGTTCGTGAACCTAGTTGCCGAAAATCCTTTAAGTCCTGAATGGTTGATCCAAAGTGGTTGAAGTACAGCACACTATACAGAAGCGCCGAAGCATGTCCAGACGAAAGTACAACCGATCTCGATTCATCCGTTGTGGGTCGTCTTCTGGATTAAATCTCATCCCCTTTTCATACAGGGTATTATCCATCGATGCTGCATACAAGACCACACCATTTCACTAACCGTCTGATACAATTATTCTGCTTTAACTAAGCGTAATTGGTCAAAATTAGTTCTAAACTGCTGACCCTTCTTTAATTTAACTTCTTGATTTACTACACTACTGCCTTGATTCCCAGGAATATTTTCAATTTGACCATTAGCTTCATCTTCAACCTGTACCATTCCAGAGTTGGTATTTGACGTTTTAGCAATCCGATAATCACCAGGTTCTAGATCAGTGCCAACTTCCCAAACACCGGCTGTCAAATCCGTCTGGCCTGCTCGGGTCATATGATCAATTGGATGAAATCGGACTTTCGTTTTTTTATTAATTGTGAGCTTGTCCCCCCTTTTTCAGTTCCATCGTATATGACGTAACGTGATTGCTTGACTTTTTTGCGCCAATGGTCACCTTCATTTTATCCCCCTCGATAGTTGCTTCTCCTTTCGGAACAGTAATCCGATAGTAACCGGGTTTTAATTGGTCACCAACTCGAACCTTTTTTGCACTAATTACTTTATCCCTTTGTTGTGCTGCCTTGGCGGTAATAGTTGTTAGCGGCACTGCATTAGCCACCAATGGTTCACCAACCGTCGTAATTGTTACAGCCATAGTAAGCGCAATTAATTTTTTGTTCATGTGGATAACCCCCTTCAATAATTGTCTACTTTTTTATCATCTTCATTTTAAAAGTATTAAATACCACTCGTCAATTTATTCGTTTTGCAGACAAACAAAAAAGGGCATCTACTGATAACCGCAAATTAAAGGAATAGTATTATTTCACAGAATTCAATGGTTCCTGCATTTGGTCCTTCGATGTTGAAGAACTTAATTCCCTTATTCCAGAATGCTACGGTTGCTTTTAAATCATCCGTTGGCATTCCAATGTGTTGTAAATCGTCGAAGTATCCAGCTAAACTCTTGTTAAAAGCCATTTTAAAATCCTCCTATTTATACCTAGTTACCAATATCCAATGCTTGGTGCTTCAGCTTTGGGAAAATGTGGCGATCCGCCCAACCAGTAATAGCTCCTTGGAAAGCCAACGCAAATAGCGTCCCTAAACCAAAATTGTAGATTCCACCCTGCATAATTGCGGCGATAATAGCCATGATTGTCGGTGGAATATATGACATCCACATTGAAATTGAGGCATTCCCATGACAGTACCGGAAACGAATAATTTGATACAAGTCATCAGCTGGATGAAGGACCAAGTTAACCCGTTGGTAAATGGAAATCGCCGTTCCAATAAATGCGACCCCTAAAAATTAATGAAAACGTAGAGAATCACCATTGGTAACGTCGTGACGTCTGGCATAATCCGGTTAAAAATATCTGAGAACCATTGAATTAATCACAATTGAGAAAGCAAAAAACGCCCAGCTGGCCGTCAAAGAGATTGTTCGTACTTAAACTTTCCCTTGAACAGGTACTTCATCCATAAATTATTTATATTATTATGTGTTTTTCTATACCTACCTTCCCATTATATATGGTAAACTATACATAGTAATAACGTTATAAATATTCTAGAGGGAAAGTAACATGCGTGATAAATCTAATCATACTACTCAGTGGCTGATGGCTTGTGCAGCTGCCGCTTTTATGATGGGATATGCAAATATGATATCCGCTAATTCAACTGCATTAACCAGCCAAAATAATGAAGCCTCTACAGCTTTGACATCTGAATCATCAAAATCACCAGAAAATTCAAAAATTGCGAATAATAGCAAAAGTAGTTCAGATGATAAACAATTAAGCAACACGAATATGAACAATCATAATACCCCCACAACTACTACTCATTCTCAAATTAGCGGTGAAACTACCCATCAATTGGATATGAGTAAGGTTCATTACACAATCTCGATGCATATCCCGTTGAATCCTTCATTGACCTATGATGTTATTTACGTACCAACCTCACCAAATGACCTCTACTTTGGTAATGATCAGGCTCAACCAATTGCCACTCCTGTAGACGTTGGAACCTACAAAGTTTGACTCAGTAAAACTGGTTATGATAATGTGGCGGCTGGTCGAAACTTCTGGGTATCCACAAATGGAAGTAAGTTTGTCTTTTTCCCCGTCTGGGACGTTATGCCTAACATAAGCATTGGACCTTATAATCCATTGAACTTCGGTTATGGTACGTATACAATTACTCCTTATGACATTAAAGCTGTTATCACCGGGCACCAAACCTTTAATAATCCTGACCCTTCAACGGAATCTTTAATCCCTAGCAACTATCAAATTAGTTTTTCGGGTACTGACCCTAAGGATGAATCCTTTGATAAGGTCAGCAATGGATTCAAATACATTTTTCAAGATGGTGACCTGATGTTAGTGCCAACTCAAACTAGTGATTCTTATCAAGTTGCTTTAACTGAACAAGGATTATCAAATATTAAACAAGCATTAACCAAAGTTTTTCATAATGAGGCAAACAATTTTACACTTCAAGCTGACAATATAACAACTCAAGCAATTGCTCAAGTTCTTTAGCAACAACGCACTATCACGCGCACCATTATTTTAAATTATCCTGATAGGCAAACAAAACGATATCAGCAAATTGCTATTATTACCCGAAGTTACCAGTTAAATGATCAACATACTGGCATTATTTGGGGAGATTGGGATACTGGTAATTGGTCCAAGTTTACTGTACCGGAATATGCTGGTTATATACCAAGTCAGTCAACTGTTCCTGCCCAAATGGTAACTGTGGAAGACAACAATCAAACTATTAATATTACCTACCAAAAAAAGCCAGTTATTAGTCCAAATCAACCAGATAGTAATAAACATCAAAATCACTCATCAACAAATAAGCCAGTTGTCAATTATGTTCAAAAAGATATTAAACCTAATGCTAATTATCAATCTATGAACAATCCTCATAAACTACCTCAAACTGGTTATAAGAATAGTTCATTAACCGCAATTGGATTGGCTAGTATCTCACTACTAGGCCTTTTTGGGGGGGTAACTGGAATTAGAAAAAAGCATTAATATTCATTAGATAATGTTCACCTAACTGAAAAAGTCTCTATTTTAATCATAACCACCCGTAAAACGGGTGGTTTGCTCTGCGGCTATAAGCCGCTATGTACAGCCAGCGTCTCAAGGCGCTGGCTTTCTCTTTGTTCAAGCCAAAATGCTTTGACTCCTTCACTACTGCTTTAAGCAATGTCTGTAATACTTTACCTACCCTTAAAAGGGTCGGAATATTCAACCGTTGTTAATTTATTAATTACTTGATCATGTTTTTCTTGATCTCTAATGTACTTACGAATCGTAGATTCGTTCAATCCAACGGTGCTAATATAATATCCTTCCACCCCAAAATGGCGATCCCCATATTTGTATTTTAAATTGACATGATGGTCGAACATCATTAAAGCACTTTTCCCTTTTAAATATCCCATAAATTTTGAGACGCTTAGCTTGGGTGGAATGCTTAAAAGTAAATGAACATGATCAGGCATCATGTGTCCTTCTATTATTTGAACTCCCTTATATTTACATAGCAATTTAATATATTCTTGTAAATCTCTTCGATATTGATTGTAAATTACTTTACGTCTATACTTTGGGATGAATACAATGTGGTACTTACATAACCATTTTGTATGGGCTAAACTATTGAGTTTATTGGCCATAATTAATTAACCTCTTTTCCCTTATTAGATTTTGGCTTGAACACCTATATCTTAAGGCCAAAGAGGTTTTTATTTATATAACTGAAACTTGAAAGTACTCAAAAGGACCTTTATATCTATTCTTTTTTGAAAAACATGTAACAGTCCTTGCTATCTTCAGAGAAATTTGAAAACAATTTTTTAGAAAACGTTTTATTTGTGATTATTAATCACCTCCCATAGAATTAAGGTGTAAACAATATTAGGAGGTAATTATTATGGTTGATTATGCAAAACGCCAATTAAAGGCATTAGATCGAATTGCCAAAAAAATTGCAGATGCAGAGGGGCATATTACTAAAATTGAAGATAGTATTGATAATAAAAAACACCGAACTGCTCAACATGAGGTAATTAAAGATATTAAATCCATCTTGAAACACTCACGAAAGGTCAGCAAAGACGAAGAAAAAATTATCGAACATTCTGGCGAAGGTCATAAAGACTCAACGGAAAACCACTACATCTACATAGAAGATGAAGAACCAGTTATCAAGGATCTCGAAAAACACTATGAAGAACTTGAAAAAAATCTTGATGAACTTCCAGATAATGAAGGAGGAAAAATAAAGGCATTTCGAGCTGAACATAACTATCTAGAAAAGGCTAAATATATTTTACAAAAAGCTGGTAAATACGACGACTGAATGGAGGGGAGTTTAATGACTAATTACTCCAAACGCGAATTAAAAGATCTTGACCGAATGTTCAAAAAAATTTCTAATATTGAAGGCTATATTGCTAAATTAAATACAGAATTGCAAGCCAATCACGACCGAGCAACACAAAGAAAAATTAAAAAGAATATTCAGTCTATACATCATGGTATTAGCTCAATCATCAAAGATGAAGAAAGAATTACCGAAAACGCATGTCTGCAAAAACAACATAATGTTGAAAACAAATGGTATTTACGACAAAGTGAAACTCAACTAATTCGATTGGAGACTGCTTTAGACAGACTATATCATAATTTACAGAGTTTATCGTCGATAGAGATGAAAAAGCTTAAAGAAGTTTCATCAAAACTTAATATGGCTAAACTCATTATTGAAAAGGCCAATGCATCTCGAAAATATGCTTCAGCTTCGTAAATGAAATTTGAAAGTAATCAAAAGTTCATACGGTCTCATGAAGAACATTCAGAACGCAAAGTGCCGTAAATTTTTAGTTAAATCAGAATCGGTATATTGAACTTTGGCTTAAGTAAGTTTAAAATATCCAAATAATGATGATAGTTAATTACCGCAATTATATACCTTTAACCAACAGACTTTAATAAAAACTAAGCCCAAAAAACGAGGCTGGGAAATAACTATTAATTTCTAGTCTTTAATATAGAAAACCGAGGGGCTGTGACATAAGTCCCTTTTAATAAAAGAACCGTTCGGAATTTCATTTGAAATTCTGAGCGGTTCTTCCATTTTTTAGAATTATTGATAAAAATGGATAGCCTCCCAGCTATCTTTTTCATATTCAGTGCCATCAGGGCAATTCCAATCTGCCGTTTGGCTTTTTCAAGGCCACGTACTGTGAACCTCTTGAAACCCAAATAAGCCTTCAAATTACCAAAAACTGTCTCCACATCATACTTACGACGGGAGTAAGTGTCGGAATTTGAAAGCGACTCGCGTGCCTTCGACTTAAAATATTCCCATTGTGGGTTCACCATAATGTACTTAGTGTTTCCACGTGGCGTTAATGCTTGAGGAATAATTCGGTGATTCTCATCGTACTTCTCTGCTTGATATATCTTGAAGTCCCGGTGAAACTTGTATTTATCATTTCGGTATGCATACCGTTTGAAGTTAAAACGGACACCTTGTGGATTTACATAATAGTCATCGGCCGCATGATATTCCCAGTTCATTACCTTTCGATCATCAGAACGCCACTTACGACTATTTTCTTTAATCATGGTACTGTAGAATTAGGGCTGTACAATCAGGTAGCTCATCTTCAATATACTTATAGTTGCGTTCTGGGCGAGATTATTCAAGAATGGAATTAGTGTTCTAGTATCGGTTGGATTTTGCATGAGATCATAACCAAGTACGTACTGTGAACTAGTCATAATTTGAAGATTATACGCTGGTTTAGTTTGTCCATTACGCATCGGGGCTTCTTTAACCCGCATAAAAGTAGCTTCGTGATCAGTTTTAGAATAGCTATTCCGTGAACCAGCAATCTGTATTTGAGTACGATATTCTAGATTCTTTTGACGACAATGATCTAAAGCGTGAAGGTATTTTTTAGCGTGCCGCCGTTCTTGTTTAGCCGGGTTAGGCGAAACCTTAACGGTTTCGCTCACTCGTTGATTCAGTTCTTCGATTCGTTGTTCAAGAAGTGCAATGATAGTATCGAGCTGATCAATGTCAAAGTTATCCTCTGCAACGTTGATTTTAACTTCAGCTTGCTTAATTTCTTGAAGCAGTTTACGAGCTTTTTCGCCGTTTAATTCACTATACTTAATCGTTCGCTTTTTCCAAACAAAGGAATACTTATTCGCATTAGCAAGAATTTTAGTCCCATCAATAAACGAAGCCTCATCAATCATTCCTTGCGCCTTCAAATAATCGTGAAACTCTTTGAAACTACTTTGAATCATTTCCTCCAAATCCTGGGAAATTACAAAACGTGCAATAGTACGATAGGTTGGGCGATGTTCTTGAGTTAACCACATCGCCACAATATTTTCGCGAGCAAAACGTTCAATTTTCCGACAAGAAACGATCCCGTAACTATAGGCTAAAAGGATCAATTTTAGTAACATTCTAGGATCATATTCTCTTGGGCGACCCATGATGTTAGGCTTACGACTAGCACGGCTCTCAACTAATTGATTAATGTAACGAGCTGGATGATTTAATTCAGGTTCATAAGCTGTAGGTATGTTCAAACTAAGTTGATCAATGTTATAATGAGATTCCAATGTTTTATATCCTTTCGAGGGTATTTTTGAAGACATCGACGGGCTGGTCGATGTCTTTTTCTTTTACTAACACTTATTTTAAAGGAAAACGGAGTTAAATGAAATCCGAAGATTTCATCTAACTCCGCTTATTATTAGGGACTTATGTCACAGCCCCTCGGTTTTTTCCATTTTTTTAGGAATTTAGCTCTTAATGAGCCATCATTTTCCCTAATTTAGTTCAATTCATCGTCATTAAGACTAGCTCACCGTCAAACTTACGTCGACGATAAATTACTTGTCCTTCATCACTAGAGAGGGTCTCGTTAATTCGTTCCTTATAATAATTCCAAGTAAGATTTACCTGAATATAGCGCTGGCCACTTGGCGTCTTCGCTAACTGGTCCAATTACGCGGTGGGCTGCTTGTCAGCGCGATAAATCTTAAAGTCACGTTTAAAGCCATTTTTATCGGTTCGCTTACTATAACGATAAAAGCTAAAGTGAACTCCTAAATGATCAATATAGTAATCATCTTCGGCCTTATATTTCCAATTTTTCATCGGGTCATCTTTCATACACATCAAGGTTGCTTAATGATTAGTCAATGCCATTGAAAAATAAACGAATACTTGTTTAATCAAATAAATAGCATGTGAGTTTTGACTAAAATTATTAATTGTATGGTCGCTGTACGTATGATCGCGTGCCAGCCAACGGATTGGCAAATTTTCTACCAGCATTGTTTCAATTTGACGACCAGAATAAATTTGGCGTAAATAAGCAAATAACAGGATTTTAAGAAGAAGCGCAGGATGCGAACTCGGGCGACCGGTAGTCGCCACATTTTCCTCTAATAAGGCCTCTTGAGGAATTGAGTCAACAAAAGCATCAATTAATCGCACAATATGTGTTTGAGAAACATTGTAGTCATAACTTAGTACGAATTCGGTTTGTCCTGTGATATAATTTTGATACATTAAAATCATTCCTTTATTTTTGTGGTAATTACATGATATCAGGAACGATTTCCTGTGTATACATAAAGCCGGACGATGAATCGATTTTGGATTCGGCTATAATGCCCTCTGAGTATACAGATGAAATGGAAAATTCATCTTATATATTCGGAGGGCTTTTTCTATGGGAAG
>NZ_JBWPXC010000012.1:0-26293 GCF_056590915.1 Limosilactobacillus sp. C0001E2
CTCCGATTGAATATCGAAATCTTACCTTAGAAAAAGTTGTCTAAATTAAAGTGTCCAACTTACAGGGTTCACTTCATCATTGCTTATTTTGCTGGTTATTGAGTAGGTTCAAAATACTTTGACACAACGTTTCTGAATATTGCAGATCGTAACTGTTTAATTGCTCAACTAATTGTTGCTGAAGTGGACCAGCATGACGTTCTTTCATTTTACCGTTCATTAACTCATCCATTGAAACGTTTAATGCTTTAGCCAGACTTTGTAAAGTTCCGGCTTTAATATCCGTTGCTGCGCCACGTTCAACTTTTGAAATAAAGTTAATAGTTAATTCTGCTAGCTTTTCTTGGGTCATACCTAGTTCATGACGCCGACTTGCTACATTTATTCCAATTTTGTTCATATTATACCCTCAATCTTAAATGCTTATATACCAAGGATATGAACTAACTGAAATAAAAATAAGTTCTAAGGAAACTGTGTTATTATAATCCGTGTAGAACATAATCTAAAGTTAGTGTAAGATTTTCATAGGTTGGATGAATAAATCATCTGGTCGTGAAAATCTTTTTTTCTATACCAATTTGCTTATTTACAAAAAAAGAAAAGACTGGTAGCCTTTAGTGTGCTGAATACTAAACAAAGGCAGGTCTTTCCTCATGACTATTTTAACAGAAATCGATCGTAATTTGGCAAAAGCTGATAGTTTATTTGAAGCTGAACAGGTGATTTTAAACGGCGTCCTCCGCTTAGGCCAAGTAATGATGCAAAACTTTATGGAGGGATTGGATCAAAGCTTGAAGTCCCAGACACCGGCTAATTACCAAGTAATTAATAAGCAAGCACGGACCCTTAACTGCATTTTCGGCTCTATCACCTTTCGGCGACGTTATTATCAAACGGGTTTGGGTAGGCATGAATTTTATCTTGATCGGAAGCTCCAGCTGAAGTCACGGCGACGTTTATCACCGCATTACTTAATGATGATGGCGAAAATCGCTCAGACCACAACGATGCGTAATACGGCAAATATTTTGAATCTGGTCTTTGATAGTGGAATTACGGCAGATTCGGTGATGCATGCCGTGCATGAGTTAGGTAGCCAGGTAGCTAAAGAAAGTCAGCGCAATGAACAAAAGACCGTTCATCGCCAAGTTCCCAAGCACCTAACTATTGAGGGCGATGCATTTATGATTAAAAGTCAACACCCCGCCCAGCTGACGCTGGTTCATCATTATCGAGTGTATGAACGGGAGGCTAATTATATCATTAATCGCCACGATTTCTTAAGTGCTGGCCATCAGGAACAGCTATAATCACGACTAAGTGACTATCTAGATCGTCATTATAAGCTGCATGGACAAACGATCTTTTTGGCGAGTGACACTGGACCAGGCTCTTAAGCTTAGTTCCTCAAGGAGCCCAGGGTGAATATTTTTTAGACCGTTATCACTGCTTTCAGAAAATTGAACATACCTTAGGCCATCAAAATGAGTTAACTGTAAAAGCAATCCAAACCGTGCGAGATTATGATAACACCAGTTAACATTAGTTTTGGATACGTATGAGTCACAAGACTTAACTCCCCATCAAGAAGCCGACCTAACGCGGCTACGGAAATATTTAATGCGGAACTGACCATATCTTTTAGCACCTCAACGACGCGGGGTTAAAGGCATGCGTCTCATTGGATCAATTTAAAGCGCTCATCGCGCTTTTACCTATCGCATGAAGAAACAGGGGAAGTCGTGGACGATTAAGGGAGCTAAAGCCATGATTGGGTTAATCGAAGCACGAGTCAATGGCGAATTACCGACTAATTTAACTACTACCCTCAATCAATTGACTGTCCTACCCAAGGTAGAGTCCCCGCATCTACTTCAGGAACTACAGATTCGAACTGGCGAATTTTTACGCAAGGTACCAACGCCACCTTCATCAGGCGTGATCCACGGAGACATTCCAATTAATACTGCAACTAGTAGACCAATGGGCCGAGTTCTTAAGGCTCTTACGCACTAAAACTGCATATTTAAAGGCTACCTATGAAAACTTTACAGATACTTAATCCATTAGTGTATTTTCACAAAGAAACTTATGCGTTATGATAGAAAATAAAACGTGAAGGGGCAGTAGCTTATCGGAAAAATTAGAATTAATAACATGTCATTTAATACATATAATGGCGTGTTTGCGGAAGAAAAAAAGCTCGGTCAAAAAATAGAAGTTGATTGTGAAATGACTTACCCAATTGAAACTAAAGTAAGGACTGATAACTTAGAAGAAACGGTTAGCTATGCAGATGTCTATGACACAATTGCGCAATTTGTGGCTCATCACAACTATAACTTAATTGAAAGTCTGGCTAATAACTTGCTTCATGAAATTTTACGGACTTATCCGATGTTAGACGACGTGCGGTTACGTATTCGTAAATATAGTGTGCCAATTGCCGGAATCTTTGACAACATTGAAATCGAGGTGCAGGGAGCAAACGACCATGAATGAAGCATATTTAAGTATTGGCAGTAATATTGGTGATCGGTTAGCAAATTTGCAAAAAGCAGTTCAACTATTAGCAGGTTCATCTCAAATTGAACTTTTAGCGATTTCATCCGTTTATGAAACGGAACCAGTTGGTGGTGTAAAGCAGGACTCTTTTTATAATATTGCTGTAAAACTAAGAACAGATTTAACTGCCCAACAGCTCCTTGATTACTTGCATTGGATTGAACAGAGCCTTCACCGTAAGCGGCTTATCCACTGGGGGCCGCGGACAATTGATTTAGATATCATTGACTTTGATCACCAGCAAATCAAAACACCGACTTTAATAGTTCCTCATTCGGAAATGGCGAACAGGCGCTTTGTACTAGTTCCAATGATTGAGATTTCAACCTCGGATGAACCTTATCACCAACGATTGACTGCTTTATTGAAAGCAACTTCAGACCATAATTGGCTAAAAAAGATATATGGACAAGAGGTGTTTTTATGGACCAACAAAAAATAGAAAAAGCTGTTAGGGATTTATTAATTGCTATCGGTGAGAATCCGAGCCGTGAGGGATTGTTAGAAACGCCACAACGGGTTGCTAAAATGTATCAAGAAGTTTTTTCATCTTTGAAACGTCAACCTGAAGATATGGCTAATTATAAAGTGTTTCATGTTAGTGATGTTCCGGAGATAGTATTAGTTCAGCACATTCCGTTTTATTCAATGTGTGAGCATCACCTGTTGCCGTTTTTTGGTTACGCTAATGTGGCATATGTTCCTAAAGATGGCCGGGTAATTGGTTTAAGCAAAATTCCGCGGTTAATTGATTTCGTGACTAAAAAGCCAGGAATGCAGGAGCGAGTAACAACGGACTTAGTAGCAGAATTACAGCGTATCCTTGATCCTGCCGGAATTGCGGTAACAATTAGCGCACGTCACCTTTGTATGGAAATGCGTGGTGTTAATAAAGCAGGGCAGTACACCTATACTGATAAATTTACTGGTCGGTTTAAGGAAGATAAAGACTTAAAACGAGAATTTTTAATGCAAACGAGGAATAACCATGCTGACTTATGAACAAATTATTGCGGGTTTTGATCGGCGAATGCTCGCTGGTGTAAAAGATCGTATTAAATTTTTAAGACCAATTCTTGCTAATTTGGGAAATCCAGATCGTCAATTTAAGATTATTCACATCGCGGGTACTAATGGAAAAGGCTCAACCGGAATGATGTTGGAACAAACCTTACAATATGCAGGATATAAGGTGGGGTATTTTAGCAGTCCAGCACTTGTTGATGATCGTGAACAGGTTAAAATTAATGATAAGTTAATAAGTAGGCAATCATTTGTAGACACCTACCAAAAAATTGCTAGTCGATTACCGGCTGATATTACACCAGCTAATATCACGGTATTCGAATGGTGGACGTTAATAATGATTCAATATTTTGCCGATCAAAAAGTCGATTGGGCAGTAATTGAGTGTGGACTAGGCGGACGTGATGATGCAACTAATATAATTAACGCTCCATTAATTTCAGTGATCACTCATATTGCCCTCGATCATACCCGCATTTTAGGACCTAAAATCACCAACATTGCGTATGCAAAAGCTGGCATTATCAAGACGGGTACTCACCAGGTCTTTCTTGGACCGTGCCAGCAAGAAGAAGCAATTGATGTTATTCATGACTATGCTCAGAGTCAAAATGTGGAGCTGACTCTTGCTAAAGAGCAGGAAATTATTGATGGAAAAGCAGCCATTTTCTTTAATGATACATTACATTGGGTCCCCTTTAACTTGCTTGGATCGTTTCAAAGCCAGAATCTCGGGACTGTTATCAGCGTATTTCAATATTTAATCCAGGAAGGCTTTATAAATTCATGGCAACCATTATTAACGATGATGAAGAAAATTTCTATTACCGGACGAATGCAGATGATTGCTCATCATCCAACTGTGGTTCTTGATGGGGCTCATAATCCTGATGCTGCTCATCAGCTTTATCATACCTTGCAAACTTACCCTGGCACTAAAATCATTATGGTCTTAGGATTTCTTGCTGATAAAAATATTGTAGAGATGTGTAAAACCTATCAACGATTAACAGATAGATTAATTATTACCACTCCTAATCACCTATCTCGGGCCTTCCCGGTTACTGAATTGGCAGCAATTCTTCCACAGGCAATAGTTGCTAAAACACCAAATGAGGGACTGGCAAAGGCACGAGAGCTTGCGAATCCTGATGATCTAATCATTGTTACTGGCTCTTTTTATACCATTAAAGACATCGAGGCCAATCTAAATGAAAAATAATTTTGTTATTGCAACCCATAATACTTTTAAGGCAGATGAAATCCAAAAAATTTTGCGGTTTTACCACCAGTGGGGCGAAATCTATACGGACAAACTACCGCACCAGCATTTTCCATCAGAATCGACGACGAGCTACCAAGAAAATGCGACTAAAAAGGCAATCTTTATTAGCCAGCAATTACCAGAAGCTAATGTTATTGCTGACGATTCTGGACTAGAACTAGCTGCGTTTCCTACAAAATATGGCGTTCAAACAGCACGTGAATTAGCGGTTGAAGTTCCCGACGGCCAGCTCAATCGGTATTTGATTCAATTAGTTAATGGGAAATCACGTAAATTTACGATGAAGACGACAATTGCTTTAGCAGTTAATGGACACGTCAGCAATATTGCTCGCGGTGAATTAACTGGAGTAATTGCATCTGAAGAACGCGGAACTAATTCAACCGGGTTTGATCGAATTCTAATACCGGATGGCGAAGATCAGACTCTTGCCGAAATGAGTCGTCCTAAACGTATTTCATATCTTCATCGTGCACGCGCTGTGAAAAATTTATTAGATCAGTTGGGAGAAGTAAAATGAAAATTACTGAAAAAACAATTACCAACAATACTTCTAAGTTAGAAACTGCTATTTTGGCTGATCAAATCAATCGGCATCAACAGTTATTATTAACTTGGGAATGTGAGAAAGTTGAAACTGCGGCGATGGTTGAACAGTTCGTTTGTCATTTTGATGTGCCAGTAGTCTGTATTGGCAGCCGTGTTGAATTTTTATTTCCATTGCAATCACTTAAAGCGTTGATGATTCATGTTCAAGAACGTTGGAATAATGACCGAGAGCTGCTTGCTTCTCTTAAACAAATTCAGGAACACCATCAAATCTTGTGGCGGGCCGGACGCTTTACATTTAAGCTTAATGAGCAGCCGGTTATTTATGGAATCCTTAATGTGACGCCGGACTCATTTTATGATGGCGGAAAATATCAATCAATTGCTGAAATTACTCGCCAAATCGATAAAATGGTCAAGGCAGGAGCAAATGTAATCGAAGTAGGCGGGCAAACTACTAAACCAGGTGGCTTTACTGAAGTTGACCCGCAAGAAGAAATTCATCGGATCATGCCCGCTATTGATATCCTCAAGCATGATTATCCGCAAATAGCAATTGCTGTTGATACATATAAATTACCGGTTATGGAAGCGGCAATAAAAGCAGGCGTTGATATTATTAATGATGTTCAAGCATTTGATACAAATCAAAAACTAGCTTTAATGGCTAAAAGTGCAGTGGGGATGGTTACGATGCATAGCAGCCGGACCCACGATTACGATAATTTAACAGTCGCAATTCAAAAGTTCTTTGAACATAATTTGGGAACGATCGCTGCTGCGGGTATTAATCTTGAACGAGTGGTTCTTGATCAGGGCATCGGTTATGCCAAAATTGCGGATGGATACCAGGATTATGCGATGATGCGTAATATTAACCAGCTTAATTACCTGCATCGGCCAATTATGGTTGCAATTTCACGAAAGGGCTTTGGGCAAAAATTATTTAATTTAGCCAAAGAAGACCGCCTAGACGTAACATTAATTGCAGAAACGGCAATGTATTTACGCGGCGGTCGTGTCTTACGTGTTCATGATGTCGAAGAAACTAGTCAGCTAGTAAAAATGATTGATACAATTAATAATAGTTATTGGTTTAGATCCACCAACAACTAATTCCTAACGCTAAAACTAAGAAAATAAAGAGCAGGATTGTTAAATGTGGATTGCCAAATGTCTCACGTTTTAGGCGAAAAGCAGTTTCCATTAGCATATAGATAATAATCAAAAAAATAATCCATAATATATCGCTAAGGAATTGTGTTTTAAAATGCAAAAAGGCATGGACAATCGAAGCGGTTAATAAAAGAAAATAAAATAGGCGACTTAATTCAAGCCAATTAGTTACTTTTCGCTCAATTTTAGCGTGTAACCCGATGGTAGTGGTGATTAGTAATATCACGATCAGGATCGCCACTATTATTTTTAACATATGGGTAGGCTCCTTTCGGCTTTGATTTTAGCATTCTTGAAAGCAACTGACCACATACGTTAGTGTAAGATTTTCATAGGTTGGATGAATAATTCATCTGGTCATGGGGATTTCTTTGTAGACCAATTTTACTTATTTACAAAAAAAGAAAAGACCATTAGCCTTTAGTGTGTCGAATACTAAGCAAAGGCAGGCCTGCCCTCATAGATATTTTAACAGAAATCGAGCAAAATTTGGTGAAATCAGGCAGTTTATTTGAAGCTGAACAGATTATTTTAAAGGGTGTGCTGGAGTTAGGACAAGCGATCATGCAAAATTTTTTAGAGAGCTTAGATCAAAGCGTCTCATACGCCAGCGGACTACCGAGTAATCAATAAGCAACCACGGATGCTTAACTTTGTTGATCCGGTGGCTTTCCAACGCCGGTATTATCAGGCTGGGCCAAAGAAACGTGAATTTTACTTAGATCACCAATTAAAAATCAAACTACGTCGCTGTTTGTCGCCGAACTACTTAATGATGATGGCTAAGATTGCCCAGATAACTACAATGCGCAATACTGCCGATATTTTAAACCTTATTTTTGACGGTGGAATTACGGTCGATTCAGTAATGCACGCCGTGCATGAGTTAGAAAATCTTAAGTAAATGAACACCAAGCTACTCATCGCTGTACTCCTGAAAATTTAACTATTGAGGGTGATGCCTTTATGATTAAACTCAAAAAGAAGTCAAGCATCTAGGTCGGCTGACCCTTGTACATCATTGTTGGATTTATGAGCAAGTAGCTAATCAAATCATTAATCAGCGTGATTTCCTCATTGTTGGGCATAAAGAACGGCTTGAATCACGAGTAAATGATTATTTAGATTGTCATTACTGAAGTGCCCTAGAATTGTTAGACACAAATCTAACGATTCTGGGGTATTTATTATGTCTAAATATTCATATCAATTCAAAGTTAGAGCAGTTCAAGACTACTTAAACCAAAGTCATGACTATTCAGTTGTTTGTAAGAAATATGGCACTTCTTACAAACATAGCTTAATGACATGGGTACAAAACGTTCAAGCATATGGTTATGCGAGTTTGGATCCTAGGCGGAGCCATCGTATTTATTCACTTGATTATAAATTTCATGTGATTACTTACTACCGTACTCACCAGTTAAGTATAGATAAAGTAGCTGCGAAATTTAATTTGAACCGCACACAAGTTTATTCATGGTATCGTAAGTATAAAAAAGAAGGAATAGTGGGCCTAAAACCAAAACCTAAAGGCCGACCAAGAGAAACCATGAATAAATGTAAATTGACTAAGAAATCCAAAATCAAACCTACTAAAGAGGAACAATATAAACAAAGAATTGCCAACCTAGAATCCAAAGTGGCCGATTAGAAAATGGAGATAGACATCCTAAAAAAATACTAGCCCTAAGACAGCAGCGCGAAAAGAACAGGCACTAGCTATCCAAGATCTTAGGCCTAAATATCCATTATCCAAATTATTAACCTATTTCGATATTCCACGTTCGACGTTCTACGAACGTCTAAAAGCTGCACAGCACATCGATAAATATTGTCAGGTAAAACGAGAAATTGTGAAGCAATTTAAACGCAGTAAAGGGAATTATGGTTATCGACGCATCTGGTATTGTCTAAAAAAGAAGGGATTTACTTATTGTCAAGAAACGTTACGGAGATTAATGACTGATATGGGATTGAAAGTAACCGTCTACTCAGCTAAAAGTCACTATCATTCGTATCGTGGTCGTATTGGTAGAACCGCTCCTAATCACTTACATCAGCATTTTAATGCAAAGCAAGCATACCAAGTTCTCCATACGGATATCACTCAAATTTCAATTAATGAACAGATCAAAGGCTATTTATCACCAGTCATTGATGAAGCGAGCGGTGCCGTAGTCGCGTATGCGACTTTAATTCATCCTAATATGAATTTAGTTAACACCATGTTGGCTAGCTTGTTTAGCAAACTAACGCAAAGGAGTAATCCTATTTTGCATTCAGATCAAGGATGGCAATATCAACACCCGTTGTATCAATCATTATTACGTCAACACGGAATTACTCAGTCAATGTCCCGTAAGGGAAATTGTTTAGATAACTCACCATCAGAAAGTTTCTTTAACTTGATAAAACGCGAGTGTTTGAATCGAGTCGAGATCACTTCATTTAAACAATTTAAAACTGTGATTGATCAATACATTCATTGGTACAATCAAGTCCGCATTTCAGTCAATAAAAAAAGAATGACGCCAAATGAATATATTCGGAATCATTCCATTCTTTAAAAGTTAGTAAAGTGTCCAAAATTTTTGTGGTACTTCATTACAAGCTTGCTGGTCAAACGATTTTTTGGCCAGTAATGCTGGTCCAAGTTATGAACCGGCTAAGTTATTAAGTTTAGTTCCTCAAGGTTGCCCATGGTGAGTACTTTCTTGACCGCTATCATTGCTTACAGAAAATTGAACATACTTTAGGCCAGTAAAACGAATGAACCATGCGAGCAGTTAAAGCCGTCCGTCATCATGATTAATCAGGGATAAGGTTAATTTTGGATACTTATGAGTCACAAAACTTAACGGAAAAACAAGCAGACGACCTAATGCACTTAAGAAAGTATCTACAGCGGAATTGGCAGTATGTCCACTTACCACAAATGCGTGGACTTAAGGATATTCATTTAATCGGTTCAGTTGAAAGTTCTCACCGCGCATTTACTTACCGGATGAAAAAACAGGGCAAGTCATGGACTGAGCAGGGGGGACTAAAGCCATGATTGGTTTAATTAAAGCACGAAACGGCGAACTACATGCTAGCTTAAATGCAACTCTAGAACAATTAACTGTTCTTCCTCGAGTAGGTCAAACAAGGCTATTACAGGAAATACATATTCTAACTGGAGAGTTTCTAAGAAAAGTACCAACAAAGCTATCAGTCGGGGCAGTGCAAGGAATAATTCCGATTGACGTTACCACAAGTAGACCAATTGTACAACTTTTTAAGGTGCTAACCCACTAAAACTGCATATTTAAAGGCTACCTATGAAAACTTGACAGATAAAATTTATGCAAGCGTTTGCAAAAAAACAGATAAAAGGGTACACTATAAGTATAGTTATTTTAGGCTTATTTATTTTTTATGGAGGTTTTATTACTTATGAACAGAAAAAGTTGAATAAACGTTTGCCTTCGCTTGCGTTTTCGGTATTAATGCTAATGACGTTTGGAAACCTAGGGACATCAATGGCCTTCTCTTTGCAGAGTGCGAACATGGGACGAATTTTTCAAACTTTGGGTGCTGATCCAACAAAACTTGGCTGGTTCTTTATTCTGCCACCATTGGCCGGAATGGTAGTCCAGCCGCTGGTGGGATATTTTTCTGATCGGACTTGGATTCCTAAGATTGGTCGTCGACTCCCTTACCTGATTCTTGGAACAATTGTAGCCGTAATCGTTATGTGCTTACTGCCGAATTCCGGTTCATTTGGTTTTAAGACTTCGACAGCACTGTGGTTTGGTGCGGTGACCATTCTGTTTATGGACTTATCCTCAAATATGTCGATGCAACCATTTAAGATGATGATTTCTGACATGGTGAACGATGAACAGAAAGACCAGGCTTGGTCATGGCAGACAATTTGGGGGAACATTGGATCCGTTGCTGCTGACCTATTTCCGTTCTTCCTGACTTGGATTGGCATTAAGAATATTGCGGCAAAGGGTGAATTACCTGACTCTGTTAAGTGGTCATTCTACATTGGTGCTGCTATCCTGGTTGTTTCTTCTATATTTACCATTTGTAAAGTTGACGAATATAATCCCGAGACTTATGCCAAGTACCATGGCTTGGACCAGGATGCTAACATTAGTGAAAACTTCTTCACAATTATTAAACATGCGCCGAAGGTCTTCTGGACTCTCGGAATTGTTGAATTTTTCTCTTGGACTGGGTTCCAGTACCTGTGGACTTACGGTGCCGAAACGGTGGCCCAAAACATATGGCATACAACTAATGCTTCTAGTGCTGCTTACCAAGCAGCCGGAAATTGGTTTGGGGTTCTGTCGGCCGTTGAAGTTGCTGTAGCAATTATTTACGGTTTGGTTTTACAAAAACTAAATGACCGGATTCGAAAGCCTGCCTACGCCTTAGGGATGATTTTAGGTGCCTTAGGCTTCTGGGGTCTGTCCGTTGCACCGACTAAACTATGGTCGGTTATTGCCTTTATTGGTATCGGCATGTGTTGGGTTACGATTAACTCTATCCCATTTACTATTTTGACGAATGCCTTGGATGGTAAGCATGATGGCACTTACATGGGACTATTCAACTGCTGGATTTGTTTCCCTCAGATTGTTGCTTCGGTATGCTCATTCGCCCTCTATCCATTACTGAGCAATTACATGCCGCACATGCTAGTAGTAGCCGCTGTTTTAGCACTGATTGGTTTTTTTGCAGTCTATGTTGTCAAGGAAACCTCTGTCGAAAAAGGAGACATTGAATAATGAATTTCGCTGCTATCTATCACCGTCCAGAAAGTGAAATGGCCTTTCTGGACGACCCACAGACAATGCATATCCGTTTAAGAACTGCAAAAGGAGACATAAAAACGGTCCAATTGCTACATGGTGACCCATACAGTCTCCGTAGCTTGGCCAGCATTAAACCGCCATTTTATATAACCCCAACGCCGATGAAGAAAATCTTGTCAGATGACCTTTATGATTATTGGCAGATTGCGGTTACCGAACCGAAAAAACGGTTGGCATATGCCTTTGATATTACGAGTGTGGATGGTATCAGGACGGTGTATACCGACCACGGTTACATTCAGCCAGATGATCATGAAGCATTGGAAGATTTAAATACCTATTTTCGGATGCCATTCTTTCAAGAAATTGACATGTTCCATTCCTCAGAATGGGTGAAGAATACAGTTTGGTACCAAATCTTTCCTGAGCGGTTTGCTAATGGTGATCGGTCCAATGATCCTATCGGTACTAAAAAATGGAATGCCAGTGATCATCCTGGCCGTCAGGATTTTTATGGCGGTGACCTGCAAGGGGTTCTTGACCACTTGAACCACCTTCAAAAGCTAGGAGTTAACGGAATTTATTTTAATCCTCTTTTTAAGGCACCGTCTAACCATAAATATGATACGGAAGACTATTATCAAATTGACCCGCATTTTGGCAATGCCGCTTTGTTTAAAGAAGTGGTTACGCAAGCTCACCAACGGGGAATTCATGTAATGCTGGATGCTGTTTTTAATCATATTGGGGATAAATCATTACAGTGGCAAGATGTCCTTAAAAATGGTCAACGGTCAAAATACGCTAGTTGGTTCCATGTAAATAAGTTTCCGGCTACCTATACGCCGACTAAGAACTTTGAATTTACACCGGATGCAACCTACGATACATTTGATTACACGCCGCATATGCCAAAACTTAACACTGCAAATCCGGCAGTGCAGGAATACCTATTAGGAATTGCTAAGTACTGGATCAAGGAATTTGATATTGATGCTTGGAGGTTAGATGTAGCTAATGAAATTGACCACCATTTCTGGAAAAGGTTTCACAAGGAGACGACAGCCCTCAAACCAGACTTTTATATCTTGGGTGAAATTTGGCATACTTCGCAGGCGTGGCTGAACGGGGACGAGTTCAGTGGGGTCATGAATTACAGTTATACAGGTGCTATTTTGGATCATTTCATTAATCATCGGATTAGCGCGGAACAAATGATAGACCATCTGAGTAATCAGTTGATGAAGTATCGTGACCAGACTAACCAGATGATGTTTAATGTTTTAGATTCACATGACACTGCCAGAATTATGACCCGGGCTCGTGGTAACCGGAATCTGGTCAAGGAAACCTTTGCCTTTACCTTCTTGCAGCCTGGTACGCCGTCGATTTATTATGGTACCGAGTACGGCATGGATGGCGATAATGACCCAGACTGTCGGAAACCGATGAATTGGGTGCCAGATGATGATGGTCAGGATATGTTTACTTTCTTTAAAAAGTTAGTGGCATTGCGACGGAACTATGCAGACTTGATTGCAGGCGGCATGGTTGTTCTTAAAGTCTTGCCGACAGGACTGGTGGAAATTTCTCGTATGGGTGCCGGAAAGGTTCTTACGGGGATTTTCAACACTACGAATTTACCAATTAAATGCTTAAGTACCGGTCGGTTACTTCTTAGCCAGGGCGTACAGGATCACCAATTGATGCCAAATGGGTTTGTGATTACAATGAAATAGCAAGTCTGAACTTAGTAAAGGTTAATTCTTGAAGTGAACCCTGTAAGTTACCTAAATTAAAGGCTCTGTGTCCAATACTGTTGATGCAAGCTAATAGAGCAGTATCAAGTTTTTAAACTTGGTACTGTTTTTTGTTCTCATCATTCGCAGATTAATTCTTGCTAGTAAGTGATTGAAGTTACTCAGACCGAAAGCCGTGCGTTTAATTTGCTTAATCATACGGTTGGTACCTTCTAGTGGACCATTAGACTGCTCATTTTCAGCGGCATTGAGCACGATTTCTAAATTTTTGCGCAAGGTTTTAATTACGTCAGCCATCGGCTTACTAAGCTGTTCATAACGATAATTAAAGAGTGCTTCGGCTAATCGATCTTTATTGCGGAGCGTTAGATAATTCATCACATCATGCATAACGACGTAGTCGTTATTTAGTTTGGTATCTAACTCTAGACCTAAGCTAATCCGTTCTCCGGCAGTTACTTTTTGATGAATATGTCGATCATAATATTCTTGGACATCAGAAATACTACGGTCGTTTTTAAGGTATAAACGCCAAGAAAACTTGAGGAGCTTATACTCATGTGATTGATACTTGTAATGTTTCATTAACTGGCTATGATATTGATTGAATGCGCGGGTCATCATGGCGATAATGTGAAAACGATCGATGACTATTTTAGCATTCGGAAAGAGTTGGTAAACAATATCTTGATAATAACTGTTCAAGTCCATCGTCACAGTTTCAACCTGTTTCCGCGCTGAAAGATCAACGCATTCAAAATACCTAATGATTGATGATTTGAAGCGATTAGGTAGGATTTTAATAATGCGGTGATGATTACTTCCATCAATACAGATAAAGTGTAGTTGATGATGAACACCGCAAAATTCATCAAAGGCTAAATGTTTGGGTAATCTCTCGGGAAAAATCGGATATAGTTCCCGATTTGCATCCATTAATCGACCAACGGTCGATGGTGAGACATTATTGTCGACCGCAACGCATTTCTGCGTTCGATCATCCTGTAAGTTCATGATGATTTTAGACTTGGTACGGTTAGAGATATTGCAGTATTTATTAACTAACGGAGTTTTAGCCATGATTGTATGGCCACAATTTTTACACTTCAGGCGTTGTTTAGCGAGTCTAATGAAAACTGGATGACTAGCATTATCACTGGTATAAGTGATCATTGATGTGTAATGGCCATTATGTATAAGCGCCTTAAAACCGCATAAGGGATAACGCCTCTGATGGATTGTTAAACAAGCCTTGATGATTCTAACCTTCGTGTGATGGATAAAAGAATAAAAAATATCATTAATTTTAATGTTTGGGTCTTTAATTTCTAACAAAGAGCGAATAGAATTACTAGATAAGGTCATATTGATTTCCTTTCTTTAATTGTGGTGATTTATGGATGGGATCAGGTCAATTATGACCTCTTTTTTATTATAAAAGGAAAAAAACCATTAATAAATTACCGAAGGTAATTCATCAACAGGATTTAGTGTAGAACCGAAATTATTCTATTTTCTTGTCAGTACTTCTTGACGAAGAGCCGTGGTAAACACCATTTTAAAGGAAGCTGATCTTTTTTGTCCGAACAGCGTTCGGATTCATTTTACAATCTACCAATTATCCATGTAATTTTTGTTGCAATGTATCTCCAATGCCATCTACTTTCTTAGCAGTCAAGACGGTGCCACCGATGAGGACACCACCTACAATGAGCGTAGAAGCGATCATAAACTTAAATACACTTTTCAAGACGTCCATAAAATTCCCCCCTTACTTTTTACTGGTTCGACCAGCAACTAATGAAACAATCAGAACTAAAATAATTGCCCCAATGATCGATGGTATCAATGCCATGCCAGCTAACGAAGGACCCCAAGTGCCAAGGAGCCCTTGGCCAATCCACGCACCGATTAAACCAGCTACGATGTTTGCAATCCAGCCCATAGCAGCACTACGGTTAGTGATTGCGCCAGCAATGGCACCAATGATTGCCCCGACGATTAATGACCAAATAAGTCCCATATTTACTCACTCCCTTAGTTAACACGACTAGATTTATTGTCAGACGTTACTTTATCAATGCTGTCACCTAATGTTTCCTTCGATTTCTTTACACCCTTACTGACGGCTTCCTTCGTTTTGTCTGCGGCATCGCTCGCGCGATCTTGCAGAGAAGTCGAATCTTTTTCATATTGCTCCTTTGTCTTGACATCCACAACATTCATATTTACCTCAATTACTTCTAATTCGGTCATATTCTTTACTTCCCGAACGATAACATTTTTGATCTTGTCATACAGTTTAGAAATATCAATGCCGTATTCAGCAATAATGTCGAGATCCACTGCAACCTGCTTTTTTCCAACCTCTACATCAATTCCTGATGTGACATCTGAAGTATTAACTAGTTTTTCAGCAATATTTGCGAAAAAGCCGCCATCTATGGTTAATAAGCCATCTACTTCAGAAAGTGCGATACCAATGATCTTTTGAATAACCTTATCATCAAATGTTAAATTGCCTTTAACACCAGACTTTTCGTTAGTTGTTGTTTTCTCACTTGGTGTTCCATTCTGCATAATTTTTCCTCCTTATAATTCAAACAGTTATTTAAAAACATTTGTTAAGATACCAGCTTTTTGAATATAATAACCCGCGGTAATCCCGATTGCCATAAAAATCAAAATAAAAAGCGTCTTGAAAAATCCAAAAGTGATGATAAGGCCCGCTAAGAGCAATCCCATAATTCCACCAATTAGTGGCCAAAAATAGGCTTTAATGAGTTCGGTCACGTTATCACCTCCTAGACAACTCGAGATTTATGCACATTAGCGTCCAACTCATTAAAATCAACGAGTCTGATTTTAATTTTTTTCTGTTCAGAAATTCCAAGACAAATACGCAAATCTTTTTTTAATTGATTAAGAAAATTTGCAGTCTGTTTCTTGGCATTGACTGAATTTAGTAAATCACCCGATATTTTAAGTGTGATCCCTTTTCGTGATAACTTAGATGATACCTTGGGGTTGCCAATAAAGGGTTCATGTTGAAGTGCTGAAAGCGCAAAATGTTCAATAGCTTTCTTACTGACGGTCACTTGACCATCAGACTTTTGATGAAGATATAATGATTGTGACCGTGGCCAAAAAAGTGTGATAAGCAAAAAAATAATTAACAGTATCGCCAGAATTACTCCACTCCAAAAGAGGTATATCGGTTCGTACTGTTCCAACCAACCAAGCTTTAATGACATGGGTGTACTAGTACCAATGGCCGTTGACCAATTTTTAAAGACAAGAACTATGGATAAAGGAAATGCAAGGATAATAACAACTATAATTAATGCCTTAAATATAAATCGCAAATCATCACCACCTTTACCATAATTAAAGCACAAAAGGTAGTGATGATGGAATTATATGCTCTTATAAGGAACCAATTAAGTTTTTGTTTGACTAAACCAATCTAGCCAATAGGGTATACCTGAAGTGCCCTACAATTGTTAGACAAGAAATCTAATGATTGTGGGGCACTTTTCATATGGTCAAATACAAGCCTGAATTAAAGGCACAGATTGTTAATGAATATCTTTCAACTTCGCAAAGCACTTATGACTTAGGTGAAAAGTATCAGATTGATCGGCGCCGTATTGGTGAATGGGTGCGAAAATATCAGAGAAAGGGAATTGACGCCCTTAAACAACATCATCATAAGCGAACGTTTACCGCTGATTTTAAATTAAATGTGATAAACTACTACCAAACTCATGAAGATTCAATGGCTGAAGTAGCGGCTCGTTTTGATATTTTAACCGCGCAAATTTCGATATGGCGCTCGCAATTTGAACGGAACGGAATCGCTGCTTTGAAGCCGCACCCGAAAGGTAGGCCGTCAAAAGTGAAACGTACTAAAAAACAAGTCCGTCAACTCGCCAATAAGAATGAGTTAGAACGGTTAAAGGAAGAATTAACGAAGAAGAACCAAGAACTTTATGATACTAAGATGGAGCGTGATCTCTTAAAAAATCGCTGTCCCTGTTCGGACCATCAAAGCCAGACAGAAAACCCAAATAGTGGATCAGATCAGGGACGATCAAGCATTACTACCTAAGAAACAGCGTTATAAGGTTGGTGCTATTGCGCTTCCCAAGGCAACTTATCACGATGAGCGGAAACGAATCGCACCGCCATGATAAATATACCGAAGTCAAGCAGACGATTCTTCAAATTGCTCAACGGTTTCAAATCCGTGGACGTTGGACTGCGGGTTATCGCCGCATTCAAACTGCCTTGGATAAGCTGGGAATACACTTGTCGGGCGACACTATTCGCAATTTAATGCGTGAATTAAATGTGCAAGTAAGTTTATATAATCGCCATCGGAATGGTAAATATTCATCTTATCATGGTACTGTTGGTCAGATTGCGGACAATAAATTAAAACAAGAATTCAATGAAAAACAACCTTACCACGTTATTCATACTGATGTAACGCAGGTTAGACTAGCTAACCATCAGTGGGGCTACATCTCCGCAATGATTGACGAGGTTAGTCAAGAGGTTCTGGCCTTTCAACTCGGCACTAGTCCAAATAAAGAACTAATTATGCGGACCTTAAAAGAATTGATTAACACCTTACCTGATAATGTGCAGCCAATCATTCACTCAGATCAAGGTTGGCATTACCAGTTAGGTTATTATACCCAAAAATTAGGAGATCATCGGTTTGTTCAAAGTATGTCACGGAAGGGGAACTGCTTGGATAACGCTCCAATAGAAAGTTTTTTTCACTTATTTAAGACGGAATTACTGGCTGGCTTTCCAGTATGTAAGGATATTACAGAACTAACTGAGCTCTCTCAAAGGTATATTCAGTACTTCAACAACGTCAGGACAACATTAAAAACAAAAGGTATGACTCCAGTTGGGTACCGAAATCATACCTTGACAGCTTAATAATTTAATTTTGTCTAACTTTTGTCTTGCACTTCAACTCTATTAGCCGTTTTTATTTCTGTGCTATACTAGGAATTATAAATGTTCACTAGAACTTTCCAAAAGGAAAACTAGAAATGGCTAAAATCGGTTATGCGCGTGTGAGTTCCAAGGAGCAACATTTAGATCGACAGTTAGCGACTTTAAAAGACGTTGATAAATTAAGTGGGGCTAACACGAATCGGCCAGAACTTCAAAAAATGCTGGCCGATTCGTGAGGGGGATATTGTTCTGGTCTCTGAATTAGATCGCTTAGGCAGAAACGACCAGGATTTAACTAAGATTATGAACACCATTCAAAATAAGGGCGCCACCTTAGATGTGTTAAATTTACGTCAACTGATGATCAACCTCATCATTGAACTCTATAAGTATCAGGCCGAAAGTGAACGTAAACGAATCATTGAGCGCCAGCAGCAAGGAATTGCCTTAGCTAAGCGGCAGGGTAAATATCATGGGCGCAAACCCCAATACACCCAAGACGATCCCCGCCTGCAACATGCTTTTAAGCTTTACCAGGCAGGCATGAGTGACATTAATGTGACTCGAAATACCGGGATTAAACGGACGACCTTTATCAGATATCGCAAAAAGTTTAATATAAAAAGATGAGACTTATATGTCAGATAAATTAAAAACCGTTTTTTTATGAATAGCAAAACTATTTTGAGAAAATGATGGGAATCATGTTAGAGTGGTATCATTTATTAATCGGAATGCAAACAACTGTGCTCAACATAGTTCTGGAAGTGTTTGTTGTTCCATTCTTCGATTGCATGCTTAGTAGCTTTCGATTCATCGTACACGTTGAACTGCGTTTCATTAAACACAATATCTTGATTACTGTGATTAATCTTTTCATCATGTTCAACATGCTTCTGAATGCCGGAACATCCATTAGTATCTTTCGCTTGTAAGTCAGTTGTTACGGTACATTTTATTGCCATCTTTTATGCCTCCGTAAGTTATTATCTTATAAGTAATTATAACATGTTTGCAGTACAGTAAAGTGGATAAGATATCCAATTTACTAGCTCCCTAGTCAAAATGGAGTAAACCCATTTTGACTAGGGAGCTCTGCCGAGGGCATTAGGAACACGTTTCCTAATAACCATTAAATTTTATTTTCAAGATTATATTTGAAAATAAAATGTTACCTTTTACCCTAGAAAGGTAACGCCAACAGAAAAATTCCCAATGCATTTAGCAAAGTAAATTTTTTGTAATTAATTCGTGGTTTTTTGATAATCATTTGAAAGTGAATTATCGAATTGTGGCCCCTAATACGTTTTTTAAATGATTCATCGCCCATTCAGCACCAGCTGGTGAGAACGTGGCCACGGCTGCTTGTGGAATCACAATGTGGTAATCCAGGTTGTAGGCACTGATTGCGGTGTGGAGGACACAAATATCAGTGCAGACACCAGCAATCCAGACTTCATCAATCCGCCGTTCCCGCAGGTAGTTATCCAAATTGGTGTTTTGGAAGGAGGAGTAACGGTTCTTATTGAATTTGTAGACATGGGAATCGTCATGATGTTGATCAAACCAGTTGCCGACTTGGCCGTATAGTTTCTGACCCGTCGTCCCAATAATATTATGGGCCGGATATAGTTTGGTTTCTGGATTGAATGGGTCATTAAGCCAGTGACCATCAGTGGGGAAGATCACATAATCATGCTGGCTTAAGAATTGATCGGCTAACCGCATAATTTCTGGGGCCAACGTCTGCGCTGGCTTGCCAACCGTTAGTGATCCCTTATCAGCCACAAAGTCGTTTGTATAGTCAATAATTAAGAGCGCTTTAGCCATCTTAATGTTCCTCCGTAAATTGAGCTTTATTAATTAACTGTTCTTGCAATTCAGCCAATGTAGCTGTTAAGTAAACTGGGTACCGATCGGGGTTAACTAACCGTTTTGTGGCTTCTGGTAATTCTGCTACTTGATCCATTGAGAATTGCTGAATCTTAAAGAGATCATTTTCGATTGGGGAAGCATTGGAACCCAGATATTCTTGCATCAATGGCTTAGCATTAAAGTTAGTCAGAACTTGGCTGGCGTGCGTGGCTGCCGAATTAGCATTAACCACTTTCAATGGAGCCGTGATGTGCTCATCAGCCAGGGCAATCACATCGGCGATCGCTTGATGAAGGTTATCTTGCCGGTAAATCCGGTAAACTTGCTTATTACCAGGCAGGGTGATCTTTTCTCTGCTATCACTAACTTTAATTTTTGGGATCCATTGATCATTAATCTTTTCTTCGGCGAGCTTATAAACGCCACTTAATACCGGACTGGAGGAACTGGTAATTAAACGTTCCCCAATCCCAAAGTTATCAATTGGAGCTCCTTCAGCCAACAACGACTTAACTACATGCGCATCAAGGGCATTTGAAGCTGTAATCTTTGCCTTGGGAAAGCCAGCATCATCGAGCATCTTCCGGGCTTTGATGGCTAATTGCGAAATGTCACCGGAATCGATCCGGATCCCGACTGTTTGGTGCCCTTGAGCGCTAACTTGCTTGAAGACCCGAATCGCGTTCGGCACTCCTGACTTCAAGACATCATAAGTATCAACGAGCAAGGAAACTTTGTCAGGATAAACCTTGGCCCAAGCTTGAAAGGCGCTTAATTCATCAGAGAAGCTTTCGACCCAGGCATGTGCCATTGTGCCAGCCGCGGGAATATTAAATTGACTGGATGCTTGTAAGTTCGACGTGCTGGTACAACCGCCGATCACCGCGGCTCGCGCCCCATACGTGGCGGCATCAGGGCCTTGCGCCCGCCGCGCGCCAAATTCCATAATTGGTCGGCCTTGAGCGGCATGGTTGATTTGCCAAGACTTCGTCGCAATTAATGATTGATGGTTAATGATGTTTAGAATAAATGTTTCTAACAGCTGGGCTTCAATCAACGGTCCACTAATTGAAATAATTGGTTCCAGTGGGAAAACAGGGGTTCCTTCTGGTAAAGCCTTAATCGAGCAGTGATTTTTAATCTTGCTCAGGTAATCCAAAAACTCGGGAGTAAATTCATTCAGGGAGGTCAGGTATTCAATATTCTCCTTATTGAAATGCCAATTTTGAACTTGTTCTACCACTTGCTGGAGACCAGCGACAATGACAAAACTACCGTTGTCGGGAACCCGGCGGTAAAAGACGTCGAAGCGAGCTTGTCGATCATGGGGGAGGGTAGCGTAGTACCCATTGGCCATGGAAAATTCATATAAGTCGGTTAATAGTTGTAGATTCATCTTAAATGCTTCCTTTTAAGTAAAAATTACTTTAATTTGGCTAAAAATAAAAGTTTGGTTGACTTTTATTTATGCCTAGTATAAACACTTTACAGCAAAATGTAAATGATGCTCTTTAGTTAAGTTGGTAGAGCTTTGGTGGCCGCCCAGAATGGTTCAAAGTGGCGGCCCCGACTTCTTTGAAGAGGCGGTTGTGAGTTTTCTTAAAGTTGGAATTATCAATCTTGTCAATTGTCGTACCTAAGAAAGCCGCAAAGACTTCGCGCGCTTGGCGCAGGGTAAAGGTATTACCTAAGATCCGAAGAATTTGGGGTTGATAGTCCAGCTTGTTTTTAATCCGATTAATGGCGGTGGTAATGATTTGAATATGATCAAATGCCAGGTGACCGGCGGGACTTAGGATAATCTCCTGTTGGTCATGGGTGATCACATAGTTGCCCTGATCTTTATCAAGCACGAACCATTGGGCATCTGTGGCCCCATACCCTGGATGCAATTTTGGGGTTGATGGTAAATAGGTCATATAGGCGAGTGCCAGTGCCCGAGTTCCCGTAACCCGCTTGGGATCTGTAAAGGTGGCCAGTTGTTCGGTTGAATTCATCGGAACTTGCAGGCCAATTTTATCGTCAATTAGACGAATGCAGGCCGCGTCGGCACTCTCTTTACTCCGCAAGAGGGTTTCGGGGAGGCCCCAATGTCCCTTTAGAGGTTCATCTGCCCGCTTAATCAATAGTAATTGTGGTCGGTGTAATTCAGTATTAAAACTCCAAATGGCGTTGGTGATGGTCACCAATGGCTGGGCAATAATTTCACTATCCAATTGACACTTCTCCCTTCATAATTGTTAACTCAACTCTATTTTAGCATTTCTCGGCCACTAGTAATTGCCCAGTTGCTTTAAATCATGTTTGACGAGGATTGCTAAATTTTGAATGGTGATCGACGTCGGCTGGGCTAACCATAAGCAAAAAGTATTACAGAAAATACCGACAGCAATGCGGGTCATATATTCAACTTTGGTATCGTTATTGACATCGACGTGTCAAGCAACATTGGGGTGGCGGAGATGGAAACGTCGAAAGAAAACTGGCATCGTTTGGTTAGCATTATCCAAGATCTTATAGCTTAAACCAGCTTTAATCAACAAAGCCAATTTAGCTGAGTGAGCTGGCCAGTAAGTAAAGAAGTCATCGATGACTTCTTTATAGGTTTGTGCGCCTGGCATGGGTGTTAGCTAGGCGGTGAAAGTCCGTTATGGGCCGTAGTAGTCGGAACCATGCGTCGAGGACAAGGGTGTCCACCGTGAGGTGGAATCTGAAGGAAGTCTAAGGCAAAGTACTGCACCGATGAACAAGAAGTAGCTATAAGGCTGAAAGTAGCTGGATAAGGTTGCAAACCAAACTGAAGTCCAATACTACTCGAAGGTGCTTTCAGTAAAGCTAACGGTGACATGGTACGAAAGTTAATATTCTTACCCGGGGAGGTCTGACCTACACGTTTCCGACAAGAGGAATGAAGGAAGTTCCACAGAAACAAGCGGTGCAGTGATGTAGCGTTGAGTAGGTCAGAAGTCAGCCGAGGTCATAGTAGTCCGATCAATCGGACAAAGGACTGAACGACAATAACTAGTAACTTATATCGGAGGTGTAATCAGGTGCGACAATCGCAGAAAACAGAAATACAAGCTGACCACTTGTCGAGGATCGGTTTGGAAAACCGAAAGTACACAAGGGCGCGTAGTACCGATTATGGTGAAGGTAAAGGCATGAGTGTCACGATCCAAGACTTAGTCTTGGACCGCAATAACCTTAACCAGGCTTATTTGCGAGTTAAGAGAAATAAAGGTGCCGCGGGCATTGATGGTATGACTGTCTTTGACCTTCTGCAGTACCTTAAAGAAAACAAAAGGGAATTAATCTCTCGTTTGCGTGATGGTAGTTATAAGCCGTCACCAGTCAAGCGGGTAGAGATTCCGAAGCCTAATGGTGGGATAAGAAAACTTGGTATACCGACGGTTGTGGACCGTTTGGTCCAACAGGCTGTTGCCCAAATCCTAACGCCCATCTTTGAGCGGGTTTTCTCAGATAATAGTTTTGGTTTTCGCCCTCAACGGGGTGCCCAAGACGCAATCGCGCGAGTAGTTGATCTATATAATCAGGGGTACCGACGAGTAGTCGACTTAGACCTCAAGGCCTATTTTGACAATGTCAACCATGATTTGATGATTAAATACCTCCAACAATATATTGATGACCCATGGACACTAAAGTTAATACTCAAGTTCCTAACTAGCGGTGTTTTAGACCATGGGCTTTTCTCTATGAGTGACAAAGGCACTCCACAAGGCGGGCCACTGTCGCCATTACTAGCGAATATTTACCTCAATGAGTTGGACAAAGAGTTGATCAGACGTGGTCACCAATTTGTGCGTTATGCGGACGACTGTAACATCTATGTTAAAAGTCAACGGGCCGGAGAACGAGTAATGCGAAGCATTACCCTATTTCTTGAAAAGAAGTTGAAGGTCAAAGTTAATCCATATAAAACGAAAGTTGGTAGCCCCTTGCGCTTGAAGTTTCTTGGCTTCTCACCAGGCGTAGACTGAAATGGTGCCTATGCTCGACCAGCTAAGCAATCGCAAAAGCGCGTTAAGCAGGTATTGAAACTATTGACCAAGCGTAATCGCGGAGTGTCTCTGACAAGAATGTTTGAGGAGATCCATCGGAAAATGCGAGGGTGGCTTCAATACTACTCAATTGGGAAACTAACTGGCTTTATTCAACGCCTTGACCAATGGTTAAGGTCGCGAATAAGGCAATATATCTGGAAACAATGGAAGAAGTTCAAAACTAAGGTTACTAACTTACAAAAGTTAGGTTTGTCCTACCATGATGCGTATATTTTCGCTAGTACCCGTAAGGGTTGCTGGCGAACAGCACACAGTAAGACGCTAAATTATTCTCTAGCCAACAGAAAACTGGAACATCTTGGACTAATGAATATGTCTAAGACGCTCCAGTCAATTCAAAGTGATTAAGTTGTCGAACCGCCGTATACGGAACCGTATGTACGGTGGTGTGAGAGGTCGATAATTGAATTAATCAATTATCTCCTACTCGATTGAGGTTAACTTGCAAGATCCAATCAGTGTATTTCTTTAGTAAGGAAATAACATACTGATTAATCACATCGTCTTTGCTTTTGAAATTCCGGTAAAAAGTCTGCCGGGAAATATGGGCTTGGTTACTAATATCGATCACGAAAATTTATTGGTACGGTTTGACGGTTAATAATTTTTTACAGGCTCAAACCAAATAACAATCAGCTTTTATTAACATTACCAGCTGCTAGTGCACAGTATTTTACCCATGGTGTTGCCAAGATGATTGGTTTAGCCATTCTTTTTTCACTTTTAGGAACTTGGTTAGGACTGTTCCTTGGTTACTTAACTAACTGGCCAGTGAGTTTCTTTATTGTCGTGATTGAAGTTGTAATTTACTGCTGTGCTCTGGCTAAGCAAAAACTTAGCGGGGTGGCATAACAAAAAGAAACTTATACAATACCCTTAGGGTTGATACCTTATAAATTAAGTGCCCTAGAATTGTTAGACACAAATCTAACGATTCTGGGGGTATTTATTATGTCTAAATATCCATATCAATTTAAAGTTAATGCAGTTCAGGAGTATTTTAATAAAAGTCATAACGATTCGGTGGCTTGTCGTCAATTCGGTATGCGTTCTTGAAAAGAATTAAGGACCTGGGTCCATGAAGTTCAATCACATGGTTATGACATTTTAGCTCCCCAAAAGGGCCATCATAGTTATTCGTTTGACTGTAAACTTCAAGTGGTCCATTAACTATCGCATGCACGAATTAAGTTCATAAAAAGTGACCATTAAATTTAATCTACATCCATCACAAGTTCGTTTGTGGAAAAATGAAGAGATCGTTGGTCTGCGTTCAAAACCTTAAAGGTCAACCAGCTAAAGCCATGAATAAAAAACATTAATCAACTATTAACCCCACTAAAGAAGAAAAGTGTAAGCAAACAATTGCCGATCTAGAAGCAAAGGTAGCCAATCAAAAAATGGAGATCAACATTTTAAACCATTGCAAGCTCTAAGACAGCAGTGCGGTAAGAACAAGCACTAGCAATTCAAGATCTTAGAACCAAGTATCCATATATTTTAGCATTCCACGATCTACGTTCTACGAACGGCTTGAAGCCGCACAGCGGATTTACAAGTATCGTCAGGCCAAACGAGGAATTACGAAGCAATTTAAACTCAGTAAAGGAACCTATGGTTATCGACGAATGTGGCATTATCTATAGAAGTAAGGTTTCACATATTGCCAAGAAACGGTATGGAGATTAATGAAAAGGCTAAGGGATACTTATTACCAGTTATCGATAAGAACAACAGTTCCATCGTCGCTTACGTGACTTAAACGCATCCTAATATGGATTTAGTTAACACGATGCTGGCTTATTTCATAAATTACCACAAGGTAGTACCCCATTCTGCATTCCAACTAAGGTTGGCGATACCAATACCAGTTGTATCAAGCCTTATTAGGGCAACAAATAATCATTCAATCAATGTCCCATAAGGGAAATTGATTAAATAACTCACCAGTTGACGGATTCTTTAACTTATTAAAAAACGTGAGTGTTTCAATCGGATCAAAATCCGAACATCCTAACAAGTTAAGAATGTCATTGATCAATACATTCATTGGTATAACAATATACGAAATTCAGTAAACAAAAAAGTAATGATATCAAATATATTGAAGTGAACCCTGTAAGTTGGACACTTTAATTTAGACAACTTTTTCTAAGGTAAGATTTCGATATTCAATCGGAG
>NZ_JBWPXC010000013.1:0-12861 GCF_056590915.1 Limosilactobacillus sp. C0001E2
CTATCCGCCATGACATTACTGTGACTAAATGCTAAACCAGTCGCGGTTGCGATGGTCGCCAGTGCCATATAACACCAAATCTTTCCTTTTTTGTACATTTTATAGTGCTTTTTCATTCTCAAAAATTCCTTTCATGCTACCAAGAATAATTATTAATACAAATAACACAAAAATAGAGAAATATAGTGTAAAGGAGTATATTTTAGGATTATTAAACTGAACTTTAACGTTCTTAATATTATTTTCTTTCACATCTTTTAAGGATAGCCAACCACTAGACACACTATATTTACCTTTTGCAATTTTCTTCCCATTTATACTAATGGTATATTGATTTAATAACGATTTATATCCATATATTGGTAACTTAAGATCATAATTAGTTTTACCGATGCTCTTGCCTGCAGTCGAATAAAGTATTACACCATTTTGTATAGGTTTTCTTCTTAACTTAATACTATCTTGCTTAACCTTTACAGTAGGATCTATTGCCATATTCTTTGTATAATTTTTAACCCTATCTGCTTTTCCAACATCATTGCTTCCATTTGGAGAATAATCTCTTATGAGAATTCGATTATAGATATTATTAAATTTACTGGAATGAAAATAAGAAACAGCTGCAGCATCATTATTTAATCTTGAAACATTACTACTAGCATCATGAAATTTACCAACACTGGAGATAACTGCAATAATTGCAAATATTATTAAAATTACCCCCCCTATGTTGAATTGATTATGCTCCCAACTCGTTCTTAAAAATGCATATAAGGGAATTACACTCAACCAAATACCAAATCGCCAAGGAGTATATTGAAGCATACTAAGCAATGGCAATTTTCCTAATATAGTCCATGGTATTATGTCGGTACACATTAAAATCATCATAAATTCAACTAATAAAGCTGAAATAATTTCGTTATCTTTTCCATTTTTGCATAACACTATTACAAGAAATGAAAGGGCAATTAATGATACTGAAGTTCTAGCAACTATGTCAGAGTGAATAAACACATCCATAAAACTTTCTGCAGTAACATGTCCTTTCCCAAAAGGCGCAGAGATCCCACTTTTCTCTATAAGAACGATTCTGTAAATTATTGGAATACTACAAATTAACGCTAGGCAACTGGAAAAAAACATATTGATAAACGTAAAGAAGTTTATTCTATTTTGAACAATAATATTCGTCATCCACGCAATAACAAAAACTAATGCAAACACAACAACGCTTAATAAATGAGAGTACAAAATTAAAGTAAATATTAACGCACCCCTAATAAATAATTTAGGGTCGATGGTATTTGTTTCTAAAACATCCTTAACAAAATATAAAATTGGAAATGAACAGCAGTATATTACTGCTGTTCCCGGTTGAAATTCATAAATAAAAATATATAGGGAGTATCCAGAAAAAGCATAAATGATAGAACTTAAAATTGCATCCTTACTGTTAATTTTATGATTTTTTAAAGTAACAAATGTTACACCAAAAGTAAGTATAAAGATTAATCCATTTATTACAATAATTTGAGTATGAAATGGCATCCACAAAGTTAATAGTATAAATGGCCATAAAGAAATATCTGGATACATACCATTGATTGCTTGTCCTAAACCAAAAAAAGAATGGAAATTAATCCAAAGCGGTATATTATGGTTCAAGAATGACTGCCTAACATCATATATTCTGCTAACATGAAAAGATGTATCTCCAATTAAATATAGACCATTAGACAACTGACTAAGAAATATATATAGGAAACCAATGAATGCCAAAAGTAAAGTTATATAAAATGATACTTTTCTAACCATTTAAAATCTCCTACAACTTCGCCGTCAACTCAACATCCGGGTACTTCTGCCTGAACCAATTTTCGGCAAATTGATTTTCAAATAGGAACAGTGGATCGCCGTTAATGTCTTTAACTAAAATATTCCGTGAGGATGACATCTTTGGATCCAATTGGTCTGGATTAATCCAACGCGCTGTCTTATTCCCCATTGGTTCCATGACTACTTCTGAATTATATTCGTTTTGCATCCGGAACTTAAAGACTTCAAACTGCAATTGCCCAACTGCCCCGAGAATATAATCATTTGAATTATATCCTTGGAACAATTGAATTGCCCCCTCTTGAACTAATTGGTTGATTCCCTTGTGGAACGACTTCTGCTTCATTACATTTTTAGCCGAAACCCGCATGAATAGTTCAGGTGTAAATTGCGGTAATTTTTCAAACTTAATATCCTTTTTACCGGTGTAAATGGAATCACCAATCTGAAAATTACCAGTGTCATATAATCCAATAATGTCCCCAGCAACGGCTTTCTCAACATTTTCTCGAGTATTAGCCATAAACTCCGTTACGTTAGATAGGCGCACTGGTTTGCCCGTTCGTTCCAAAGTAACATCCATACCACGGTCAAATTCACCAGAACAAATCCGTACAAAGGCAATCCGATCACGGTGACGCGGATTCATATTTGCCTGAATCTTGAACACAAACCCAGATAGCTCAGGATCTAATGGTTTAATCTCTTCGCCATCTTCAGTCTTGTGCGTACTTGGTGCTGGAGCATACTTTAGATACGTTTCTAAGAAAGTCCGTACCCCAAAGTTAGTCAGAGCAGAGCCAAAGAATACAGGTGTCTGATCACCCTTCAAGATTTTTTCTTCACTAAACTCGTTCCCGGCCATTTCGATCAGTTCCATACCGTCTAGGGCATCCTTCCACTCGCCTTCATCAACTAAGGGATTGTCACCAATTACTTGGCCATCATCATCGAGTGGCAGATATGGGCTATCCTCATCCGCGGGGTGGGTCAATGCAACCCGTTTGTTATATCGATCGTAAACACCCATGAACTGACGTCCCATTCCGATTGGCCAATCCATCGGATATGTCTCAATACCAAGGGTTTCTTCAATTTCATTCATTAAATACAATGGATCACGCGCATCCCGATCAAACTTATTAATGAAAGTAAAGATTGGGATGCCCCGCATCTTACAAATTTGGAATAATTTCCGGGTTTGTGGTTCGATTCCTTTTGCCCCATCAATTACCATGACCGCTGAATCCACGGCCATCAAAGTTCGGTAAGTATCTTCAGAAAAGTCTTCGTGCCCAGGGGTGTCTAGAATGTTGATCCGTTTGCCTTCAAAATCAAACTGCATCACGGAAGATGTAACGGAAATACCACGCTTTTGTTCGATTTCCATCCAGTCAGACTTAGCAAAATTACTACTACCACGTCCCTTAACCGTTCCAGCTTCCCGCACAATACCACCAAATAGTAGCATTTGCTCGGTAATGGTTGTTTTACCAGCGTCTGGGTGCGAAATAATCGCAAATGTCCGGCGTTTATTAACAGCTTCGGCTAATTGTTTTGCTGTTGTCATTATTTAATCGTCCTTTCAAGCATTATCTTTCTAATATTACCATATTTAGAGACTCTATAATAGAAGAAAAGTGTTACATAATTCTTAAAAACTGCTTTCTAAAATTGACTACAACGCATTGATTTGCTAAGGTTAGAAAGTTAATATATAAATGGTAATTATAAATTTAAACAGAGGTTGTCGAATATGAATCACGAACACGAAACGCGGGCCGAATACCGACGTCACCTTGAAGAAGAAATCGACCAACGAGCACACCATAAATTAAATGATGACTTTGATCATCGTCCCCCATATGTCCACCATCATAAGGGCGGTTTTAAGTGGGTTTGGCGGATTGTCGCCATCATTTGTGTACTGCTTTTTATAGCTGGCGGTTATGAGTATCATCAACTTCATAATACTGCTAAGGGTGTTTTTACGAACGGTGATGGGAAAGTTGATAAAAAGCTAGCCCAAGGAAAACCAGTCTCTATCTTAGCGATGGGGACTGACGTTGGTGCTCTTAATCGAGGAAACTCCGGTGGGAATACTGACACCCTGGAAGTCATTACTGTGAACCCCAAAAAAGAGTCAATCACGATGACCAGTATTCCTCGTGATACTTTAGTTAGGGTTAATACGAGTAAGGGTGCTGACTACGTTAAGATTAACGCTGCATATTCAATTGGTGGACCCAAGCAAACCGTCAAGCAAGTTAAAGAACTACTTGGAATTCCGATTGATTACTATGCTGTAGTAAATATGGGAGTTTTGAAGAAAGTTGTTAACGCTGTTGGCGGTGTGGACGTTGATAACCCATTCGCTTTTGATTATGAAGGGCATCACTTTCCAAAGGGTAAGCAACACTTAAATGGTAACCTTGCCTTGAAGTATTCACGGATGCGCTATGATGATCCAAACAATGACTACGGACGGCAAAAGCGGCAACAACAAATCATGACCAATGTTATTCATAAGTTCAAGACTTCTGGATCCGTAAGTGCAGTTAATAAGATTCTGGCTGCTGTTAAAGATGGTGTAAAAACCAATATTCCATTAGATAGTATTTCTGTTCTCTACGGTAACTATCGTCCAGCAATGAACAATGTCAAGACCTATCACTTCCAAGGAAAGAACGCAACCATTGATGGCGCTTCGTTCCAAATTGCGAGTCCAAAAGAAATCAATCGAATTTCTAAGATCATTCGCAAACAATTAGGGCTTGATCCAATTACCGTTGATAATCACGAAACTAGGCTATATCGAATGCAAACAAATTATGATGGATATAACCATACTGACTTCAAGCTTCCTGGTAGTGCGGAATATAACGTCCCTGATAGCGGTAGCTCGACAACAACATCTACAATTAATAGTAATTTATTTCAATACTAATAAAAGTCGCTTAGCCTATCTCATAAGAGATGAACTAAGTGACTTTTTTAATTGGCAATTACATTAATACTTTTTAATTTCAACATTAAAATGGAAATAATCCCTATTAAACTAGTAATGATAGATAACATAAACATTATAGTAGGTTTAACTCTTACTTTAATATGATGTTTACCCCTGTGTACATGTGTTATAAGTAAGGTACCTCTTGAACTAGTTCTGTAATTAACCCTTCTATTATTGTCATAGATAAGATACTTATAATGTGTCTTATAGATGGGTAAATTAACATTTACTTGTTGATTAACTTTAATTACATAGTCAACCCCATTGGTAATAAACCTTTGAGAATGATCAACTGCTTTACCATCCACTATTATTTTATGATTAGCAACACTGTTAAAGTGTCTAATTTGTTGAGTAGTAAGATAATCAGCAGGCCCTCCAGTTTCCCCATAATAGCCATTAAACAAATTAGAAAAAGTGTGTTTATTAACTTTAAAATTAGCATATTGTGGTTCATTATTGAGCGTAGCCTTTACTTCAAAATCTGGCTGAAGCTTCCCGCCTTCTGTAAAAGACGTCATTGCTGTAATGTTAAAAATAAATATTATTAACGAAAGAATGACCAGATTATGTTTATTCAAATTAATAAATGAAGAAAGTCCAACCGAAATAGCCAAGACAGTAAGAATTAAAAACCTAAATGACGATTGAAATACTAATATTTTAGGCAATACCTTATTAATTAAGTTCCAACTAAATAGATTAGTAGATAAAATAAGTGAAATAACTCCAACGTTTAGCATTACCTTTTCAAACCTTGTTAAAATCTGGTAATGGCACCCCATTATAATTATGCCAATCATTAATATTAGTCCAACGCTAACCACTTTAGTGGGTTGGACATTTCCGGATAGTAAAGTATTAGAAAGACTATTTTCAAACAGTTGTTGAATACCTAAAGTTGTAAAATATCGTTCTGGCCCTTTTATTCTTTCTAGTAAATATGCATTTAAAAAATTTACCCCCAAAAAGCATATAAATAATTAACAACTTTACATCTCTGAATAATGTTCTTCTATCTAGATTATTTTTAATAAGCACAAATACAAATACAACTAGTGAAATTATAATACACAATAAGGTAGTTAAAAAATGAGAATAAGTTACCCAGGTCAAGCTTAATAATAATAGAAAGCCTTTATTATTACGTGCATACTTTGATACAATTCGATCATTCACTTCGGCAGTTAAAGCAACTAATAAAATTGGCAATACCATGAAAGATAATACTTCACCTAACTCAAATGCATACCAATTAACAAATAGCATATATCCAGAAAATGTATATAAAAAAGCTAAAAGGATGCTATTTAAGCTACTATATTTCAACAGTTTACCCGATACAAACCAGGTAATTTGTGTAAAGAACACACAAATAAACTGACAAAGATAGAATGCATTAACCTGATTATGAACTAATTTGAAGATTGCTGCGAACGGATACAGCGTAATTACAGGATAAAATGTGTTAATATCATAACCCACTTGATTAAAAGTATGAAAATTAACTAGCGGGTAGTGTCCCCCCCCCATTGAAATTTCTTTAATACGATTAATATGAAATCTAAGATCGTCACCAGAAAATACATACCATGCTCATTAATAAAAATATAGATAGTACAACTACTAATCTTTTGTATTTTTGCATAAATTTAACCCTTATCCCATTTTATTATATCTACAACATAAATTTTTAATGAATTAATTTTTATTATTTTCAATCCTATAGATACTCCAAATATAATTAAAAATTGTCTTTACAACTGCATAAAATGGTATACACAAAATCATACCTGGAATCCCAGCAATGTTACCTGCTGATAACAGCAACATAATAATTGTTAAAGGATGAATCTGTAACGTTCTCCCAATAATATTCGGATAAATAATATTTCCATCAATCTGCTGAACAATAATTACTACTACAATGACCCAAATAAGTTTCTTAGGAGCCATCGCTAATGAAACCATAAGTGCTGGTGCAATTCCAATATATGGACCAACATATGGAATCATGTTTGTTAGCCCAGCAATTAATCCTAATACAATCGCAACTGGTTGTCCGATAATCAAATATCCAATACTTGTTGCTACGGCTACAAAGATACATTCAATTGCTTGTCCTGCAATATATGATGAAAGTGTGGCATTCATTTGATGGAGTAATTTAGCAATTTCTTCACCGTGTTCTTTTGAAAAATATTTCTGAACACTTGGTACAAACTTATCACTGTCTTTTAACATGTAGAACAGCATGACCGGCACTGTAATTGCAACAATTACCGTACTAGTAACCATACTAATAACAGTACCTGCTTGATTGGTGATTCCCTTCAAAATGGTTTGTGACGATTGTGATAATTGATCATTTAACTGTTTATAATATGTATTAAAATCTATTCCACGAAGCCAAGAGTGATGCGATAAGCGAATTAACCACCGTTGAGTTTCTTTAGCTGCTGTTGGTAGTCCTTTCACAATTTGCGTCAGTTCATTAACCATGGATGGAATTACCGCAGCAATTACTCCACATACTAAAAGAAGCAAAATAACAACAATAAGTAAACTTGCTATACTTCGTGGCATTCGATGTTTACCAATTTTTATCTTTAGAAAAAGCTTCAAAATCGGTCGTAACATATAATATAAAAATAACGAAATAATAACCGGTACAAAGACAACCGAAATGAAAATTAAAATTGGTCGGAAGATAAAATCGATCTTTGTACAAACCCAGATTAATAGGGATAAAATTAATAGCTCTAACGACCAATACATAATTGGCTGCTTATTTAACTTCATTACTCTTCCCTCTATACATTAATTAGCTTTTTTTATAAATTTTAAATATAGTTTCCAAGAGAATTTATAAAAAGGCAAACCAAAAGTAAGCATATGAAAAGCCATCCGATCGCGCTTCGGCGTTTTAGGATTGCTCAACACTTGCTTACGATGATCTCCTAAAAATTTCACCATAGATTTCTGTGCGGATTTTACTTTCATGTTTGATGTATTTAACGTCTGATTTAAAGTACTAAATCTAGCATACGCCTGCCTTCTTAAAGTAGCATTCTCAAGGTCAGGAAACATTTTATTCACACTATTGGCCATCTGATCCGTCATCTCTAGTAAATCTAGTTTTTTTTCATTAAATTTACTTGTTGTAATGGAATTATTACGAATAAAGTATTTGTATTTTGATGTGAACCCACATTCAATTGTTGGGGATTGTTCAAACAAAGAATAAGTTGTCCCCATATCTTCAAACAATTTTCCTTTTTGAAAACCTACAAATTCAGGACTTTCGTATAGATTTCGATCTACTAGCTTTGCGACACAACAAGTGTCTACACGATCGTTATAGCACATCATTTCTAATGCACTTTTATTAGATAAAGTTTTCTCCGTTCCATCACCATGATCGATAATAGTACCTGTACTAAATATATCTTTCAAAGTACATAGCGCAATTTTAGATTGAAAATCATTTTTTTTTAATAAACTAAACATGTACTCTATATAATCTGAAGTTACAACATCATCAGGGTCCACAAAAGAAATAAACTTTCCATGAGAAAAGTTTATTCCTTGCTTTCGCGCCTCGGCAACCCCAGAGTTACTTTGAGAATACAATTTAATTCTAGTATCTTCCTTCGCTAACTGAGACACTATTTCTTTAGTTCCATCTGTTGATCCATCATTAATTACTACCACCTCAATATTATGGTAGGTTTGACGTAATATTGAACTTATACTCTTCTTAATATAATGATCGACATTATAAGCAGGAATGATAACACTGACTAATGGTGTATTTTCTTCTTGCATTACTGTTTCTCCTTGATAATATAAATTGGGCGATTTTTAACTTGCATATATATCCTACCAACATACTTACCAACAATCCCAATACATAACAATTGAAGACCACCTAGTAGCAAAATTAAACAAACTAAGGATGCCCACCCAAATACACTACTATTTGGCTCTATAATTCTACGAATAATAACAAATACAATTCCAATAATTGACATAATGAAAGAAGCTGACCCCAACCAAACCGCAATAGATAAAGGTGCTTGAGAAAAGTCGGCAATTCCATTCATTGCGTATTTAAATAGTTTCCAGGTTGACCAATCAGTCTCTCCTGCAACTCTTTCAACATTATGATAATCCAAGTATTTAGTTTTAAAGCCAACCCAGCTAAAGATCCCCTTAGAAAAACGGTCATATTCTTGCATTGATAAAACCGCATTAACCATCTGTCTTGTCATCATCCGATAATCACGCGCGCCGGGAACGATATTTGTTTGAGAAATTCGATTAATAACATTATAGAATTGACTACTTAGAAACGATTTAAACTTTGCTTCTCCGGTTCGATCAACCCTCCTAGTTCCCACACAATCATAATCACTATTTTTTAGTATATGAATCATTTGAGGGAGAAACGATGGTGGGTCCTGCAGATCAACATCCATTACTACAACATAGTCACCATTCGTAGCCTGTAAGCCAGCGTATAGTGCCGCCTCTTTACCAAAATTTCGCGAAAATGAAACATAATGAACCTTAACGGGATGTCTTTCATGAAGTTTTCTAAGTTCATATAATGTCTGGTCTCCAGACCCATCATTAACAAACCAATATTCAACTTTTAATTTTCCAATTTTATTAACTTCTTCTTCTACTGCTGGAAAAAATAATGGGATTGATTCTTCCTCGTTGTAACAAGGAACTACAATTGATAATGTATCCATACCTGTCCTCTTCATTAATCATAAAAAAATCGGTACAAAACTGTACCGATTAATTATACACTATTTACCAATCTCTAGGCACCAGTAATTGCATTTGGCGTTACATGGTAGGTGTAAGTCTTACCACCATAAGTACCAGAAATAGTCCAATCATTTGTACCATTTTGGGTGGCACTAAATCCATCAATTGCACTTACTGCCGGCTGAGTTGGTTCACCATTACCAGCTTCTAATGAGTTAGCACGCTGATTACTTAAATGTTCCTTAACCAAATTGCGAGCATCAGTCTCAGTCATTGTTTGTGTCTGACGTTGACTTACAGAATGTGCTGTAGCACTGTTCTTAACACCATTAATAGTCGTATTAGTAGAAGAACTACTCTTGGAAACAACTACATTGTCACTAGAACTAGTATTCTTACTTTGAACATTCTTTTTGGATACTTTAATAGAACCCTTTTTACTATTATGCTTCTTGGTAACACGACTGCTTTCCGCTGTATCTTTCTTAGTCTCAGTAGTTGACTTGCTTCCACAAGCAGCTAAGGATAAAACCATTGCCCCAGCCATTGTTGACATCATAATCTTTTGTAATTTCATAGTTTACCCCTCTCGTTATCGTTCATGTATTGAATCAATTATATCAAAATTAGTTTTAAAAGGTTACCTTTTAATTAATCTTATTAATTCATTACAATATAATAGCTTGGAGTATAGTAAGCCATCTTTGTAGTCTTTACTACGTCGCCTGGTTCTGGTGCATGAACAAACGATCCGTTTCCTAATGAGATACCAACGTGATACGGTGCGCTATCGCTACCAAAGAACACCAAGGAACCCTTTGGTGCATTATATACATCATAATGGTGAGCACCTAAATTAGTTTGTTGATATGTTGTACGATAATTTGAACTTAGACCAAATGCCCATTGAACTAATCCAGAACAGTCAAATCCTGAAGGAGTATTACCACCCCAAACATATGGAGTACCTAACATTGTTAAAGCACGATCTGCCTTAGAAGCAGCATTATTAACAACAGTAGCAAATCCATTATTGTCTAAATGATAGGTAACACCATTAACAACTACATCCATGTTCTTATCAACTTGATATGTGTTCGGGTCAAAGTAGAATAATGAACCTTGCCAATTTGCTAAACCAGTTACAATCATTCCGTTATCACCAAAAAGATACCATGATCCCCACTGTGATTGAACATAAGCGTTTTTAACTAATTGGTAATTGGATGGATCAAAATAATAGTAAGTACCTTGCCATTTTTGAACGCCGGTTAACGCAATCCCACTTTGGTCTAACAAGTATCCATTACTCATTCCCGCTGGGACAACATAAGTATTTTTTTGTAATCTTTTTGATCCTTCATCAAAGTAGAAATGGTTTCCTTGCCACTCCTGAAGACCAGACTTAACAATTCCGTCTGATCCCAAGAGATAACCACTGTTATTTCCATCAGGATCAACATAATTATTCTTTTCTAGTTGATAAGTCGACTGATTAAAATAGAAGTAATTACCCTGCCACTTTTGTAATCCACTTAAAACTGCTCCATCATTATTAGTCAAAAAGCCCGTATTATTGTTATCAGGATCAACATATTCGTTTTTAACTAATTGATAGGTATCTGGGTCAAAATACCAATTGGTCCCTTGCCATTCTTGCAGCCCTGACTGAGCAACACCATTGTCAATTAGATAATAATTTTGAGTATCACTACCATCCATTGATTTTAATTGAGAATAATGACGACCCGATTCCGTTTGACCATTTTGGTAATAAACCTTTTGACCGTTTTCATCATACCAACCATTTTTTGTAGAATTAACATTAGAAACCGATAGCGTTTGTGATGTTAAACTTGAATCTGCAACATTAGTATTGTTTTGAGTATTTGATTCATTATTTTGATTGTTATTTGTAGTTACTACATCTTGGTTATTATTGTTAACCTGCTGAACACTATCAGAAGCATCAGTAACATCAGCTTGTACGGATTGAGTAGCTGCAGTCATTCCAATAACTGCGGCGGTAGTTGCAATTGCCATTGCACACCACTTTTTTCCACTCTTATATAATTTAAAATGCTTTTTAGAATCCATAAAGTTAATAACAATCCTTTCAAAATTTCTTCGTTATTTTTTCAACATTCAACGTTTTCTAATCTATCACAACTTGTTTAGAAAGTCTTAAATATGGACCATATGTTAATCAATGATAATGATTGCAAAAACATTGTAATATTATTGCAACAAAAAAACGGTATCAAGAAATTTCGATACCGAAAATATTATTTAAATTGCAGCGTAATAAGCTTGAACTAATTGGTAAAAGTCATTCATTGTATACCCAGTACCAAACATGCTTGCATTTCTTGACCAGTATGCATCTGGATCTGTATTGTCAGTGCCACCAAATGTTTGTGAAATCATCTGATGGGAATACAATGTACCACCCAAAGAAGGTGTCATTCCGTATTTATGCATATTGTATGCTGTATAATATGCAGCATTTGATATCTCCCGAGCAAAGTTCCAAGCGTCATGAACTTCAACTTGTTCAAACTGCACTGCACGACTATTTGCAGGATAGCCAGCTCCCCATGCTTCATGATCCGTTGGAGAGATTTCAATAATATTATTTCCATCAATAAACGCATGTACAAATGCTTTATTGTAAGTACTTGCCTCATAATTTATTTCTCCCCAAATACTGTCATTTGGGTTGGCTGTTTCATGAACAATAACCATATTTGGAAGTCCATTGTTAGTTCCGCGGTATGCTCCCGTGGTATTTTGAGGAATAACATAGTGTTGAATAATATTAGCATAACCAATGCGATTGCTTACAATATATTGATTTAAAGCATTTTCAAATGAGCTGTTATTAATAAATCCACTATCATTAGTATAATATAATATACCATTTATGTATAAATAACTATTAGTTACTAACTTATAATTAGATGGATTGAAGTAATAACGGGTACCCTGCCAAGTCTGAAAGCCGGTTAAAGCCTGACCATCGCTGCCTAAGAGGTATCCAGTCTTTTCACCAGCTGGAACTCGGTAATCGTTTTTTACAACTTGATAAGTATCTGGATCAAAGTAATACATTGAACCTTGCCACATATGTGGACCAGTTACGATTTTAAAATCATCGCCAAACATGTACCATTGGCCCCATTGCGATTGCACATAGTTATTCTTAACCAATTGATAGGTGCTTGGAT
>NZ_JBWPXC010000014.1:0-12190 GCF_056590915.1 Limosilactobacillus sp. C0001E2
TAATTTCTAAACTAAACTTAGTCATAGTAAAACCCCCATAGTTGGAACTCCTTGTCCAACTATGGGGGTTCACTTCATCCTGTCAAATAAACTGTATTCTTATTTGTTCGAATATAAAGGAGTAAGTGATCTCCATTGTGACCATCAAAATGTAAATCTAATCCTCTGATTTTAAGATCAGTCAAATCACCAAATCTATTTCTTATTTCCTGCCGTTGCTGTTTAGTTAACGTAATTGGATGCTCATAAAAATAATCGGGTATTGTTTGGTCATTTAAAAAGCACTCAATAACATATCTCCAAGGTGAACGGTGATCATTTTCAAACGGCACCTCACCATAGAAAATATTGTGCCATCGTGGATTCTTTTTTACCTTTTTACGTTGCTTTTTAAATCTACCTGTAGGAATCACCTTACTCATTTAATAGTTTCTCCAATTCATCATAAGAAGAAGCTCCCTTTAAGTGGGGCTTTTTCATATCATCAATAACTTCATCAATTGATGACATTGTTTCGGCATTTAGGATTCCCCAATACTTAGGGAGCCCATCGTTAGCAACTGATGATAACATCATTCGGATAAAACTTGAAATGGATAAACCGTGTGCAGCTAATTCCTTGCTTGCACGCTCTTTAACATCAACTGGGACCCTACTATCTACTCTTGAATCCATGCTTATCACCTCACCTGTATTGTATGACATATAACACACAAATTCAAATAAAAAACTTGGTATGTTGCTATATTAGTATACCAGGCCTCACTTTTTTGAAGCCCGGTACCAAATTAAATTGACGATGAATTAGTCTCCCAATATGATCACTATTTAATTGGTACCGGGTCTAATTATTTTTTGACCAGGTACCTAGAAATCCAGTATAATAAAAAGTTAGGTCAAAATAGTAACTAAATACTGATATGACTTGACTTTGAGTAGAAAAAAAGAGGTCATAATTGACCTTATCCCATCCATAAATCACCACAATTAAAGAAAGAATATCAATATGACCCTAACTAGTGATTCTATTCGTTCTTTGTTAGAAATTAAAGACCCAAATATTAAAATTGACGATATTTTTGATTCCTTTATTCATCACACTAAAGTTCGCATCATCAAAGCATGTTTAATCATCCATCAACGGCGTTGCCCTTTATGTGGCTTTGAAGATTTAGTACACAATGGTCATTACACATCAACCATTACTTATACCAGTGATAATGCCAGTCATCCAATCTTAATTAGGCTAGCCAAGCAACGTTTGAAGTGTAAAAACTGTGGTCACACCATCATGGCTAAAACTCCACTAGTTAATAAATACTGCAATATTTCTAACCGCACGAAAGCTAAAATTATTATGAACTTACAAGATGATCGAACTCAGAAATGTATTGCGGTTGATAATAACGTTTCACCATCGACCGTTGGTCGACTAATTAATGACCATCGCGAACTATATCCAGTTTTTCCCGATCAATTACCTAAACATTTAGCCTTTGATGAATTTCGTGGGGTTCATCATCAGATACACTTTATTTGTATTGATGGTGGTAATACGCACCGTATTATTAAAATACTACCGAACCGTTTCAAATCCTCAATTATTAAATATTTTGAATGCGTTGATCTATCAGCTCGCGAAAATGTTGAAACAATTACGATGGATCTAAACAGTTATTATCAAGATATCGTCTATCAACTCGTTCCTAATGCCAAAATAGTCATCGATCGGTTTCATATCATTGCTATGATGACCCGCGCCTTCAATCAATACCGCAGTCAGTTGATGAAACATTACAAGTATCAATCATATGAGTATAAGCTCCTCAAGTTTTCTTGGCGTTTATATCTTAAAAATGACCAGCAGCTTTCTGATGCAAAAGAATATTATGATCGACATATTCATCAAAAAGTAACAGCTGGAGAGCGAATTGGCTTAGGACTGGCATTAGATTCAAAACTAAATAACGACTACGTCGTTATGCATGATGTTATGAATTACTTAGCGCAGCTAAATAAGGATCGCTTAGCTGAAGCCCTCTTTAGTTACCATTATGATCAACTTAGTAAGCCAATGGCTACGGTCATTAAAACCTTACATAAACACCTCGAAATTGTGTTAAACGCAGCAGAAAATGAGCAGTCTAATGGTCCACTAGAAGGTACTAACCGTATGATTAAGCAAGTTCAACGCACCGCCTTCGGTCTGAGCAACTTCAATCACTTACTAGCAAGAATTAATCTACGAATGATGAGAACAAAAAAGCAGTACCAAGTTTAAAAACTTGATACTGTTCTATTAGCTTGCATCAACAGAATTTGACACAGAGCCTACAAAAACAGTACCGACAGATGAAAAAACATCTATCAGTACTGAATATCATAGAGCCTACTTCTTGACGAAGAGACACAAAAAGCAACAAACTACCGAAATGGTAATTCATGAATTTCCTGTAACAATTCACTCGTTAAAGATTTAGTTTTCTTCGTTTTGCCAATCCAAATAGAGCTAGCAAGGCAGAAATTACACCTAACAGAACAGTACCCTGTTCATTTGTGTTCCCTGTTTGGGGTAGAGTTTGTTTTGTTACGTTATTATTTTCAGCCAGCGTATTAGTAGCCTTTGTTGGCGCGTTAACCGCTGACTCGGTAATATCTGGTACTTCTTTCCAAGAATACTTGGTCACATCAGGTAAATCAGGAAGATTACTGATTCCCTTGGAAGAATCCGGCGTTTTGCCAACTTCTGTATTAATTGGTTTGCCAACTGGATTTTGTCTATCGGCATCAGTAACTTGATGAATTGCAACCCCCGTAAATCCAGAAACCAGGATATCATTGTTATTAGTTAATCCAGTGTGGTTTACAGTAGTGTTAGCTGGCAAAAATGATACTCTTAACTTTGCAACCCCTTTTGGGACAACAAATTTAAACGTTTGCTTACCAGTATTACTTTCCGTCGTAAAGGTTGCTAATGGATTGGGCGTAGCATAGGCGTTATATAAGCTCTGGTTTTGTGGGTCATCCGCATCGTAAATAACCATCTTTAATTGATCTTGTCCATTAACATTCCCGTTACTTACCCAAGTTGGAGTAATCTCCAATTTTTCACCAGATTTTACAGCAATATCTTTGTGAATCCCTAAATTCCAAGCCGAACCAAAAGCTATCCGAATAGGGATATAAAAAGTTTTGCCATTAGGATAAGTAATTTTATCCATGACTAGGTACACTCTGAATTTTTGCCCCCTGAATGGGTGGAAATACTTAGCTCCCGCTTCTCCTTTTTGGGCAGGAACATGTAAGAATGGATATTTATCATTACCCTGGGGCTTAAACCACCCACCTACATACTCATATTTGGTCCCCTTAGGTAGCTCATTTTTATTACCAATGGAATCAAGAGCAGCAGTAAGATTCCCGCTGGTTGGTTCACCATACTTACCTAACCAGATAATATTATCTTTATTGTCGGGGTTAATAATCCCAGAAGTACCAGTTCCATCATTAATGGCTTCGCCAGTCTTACTAATTCCTACCTTACCATCAATCGTGTACCCAAACTGGTCATTGTTGGTTGGTAATTTGACATTATAACCATCGCCACCTTGTTGTTGAATTGGATCATAAATAATGGCGCCTGGTTTTTGATCTTCCCCTTTATTGAAGTCATTTTCATTGCCCCCGTTTAACGGCTTATCATGCCGAGGGGACGTCCAATTAATATTATCAGGTAAGATACTTAAATCTGCATTCTTACCAAGTTCCTTAGTTGTCGATTGATGATCAGCTGAAGCTGCGACTTGTTCATCAATATTAGTTGCCGCATGAACTGTGACCGGGTTGGCCAGCCCCCCTGCCATAAAGAAAAAGCCGGTCGCAATGGTGACTGAGGCAACGCCAACAGTCAACCGGCACAGTGCCCATTTAGTATACCGTTGTGACATTCGCTTCTGAATTAATTCAAGATTATTTTTGCTAACCATAATTTTTACTCCTTTAAATTTATCTTGTATTAAACAGTATACCATATTTCTTGCTTCAAGGGGGAAGAGCGCAGATTAAATTTATTTTCCCACTTGATGTTTTTTCAAATACTCTGCCACTTTTAACATGACTTCTTCTGAATCGGGAGAGTTAGTAACATCTAAAACCATTTGACCGGCTTCAATTCCCTCAAAGTGAAGAGTTATTCCATTCAGGATTAAAAATACTTTGGCAGCTTCAAATGCTGTCCGTTTATTGCCATCAGCAAAGAGATGCTTCTTAGTAATCTTTTGCAGATAGTAGGCCGCTTTTAACCAGACGGTTGGGTAAGCCTCACGTCCAAAGAAAACTTGCTTGGGCGTTTCAACAACACTATTTAATCTGCTAACATCCAACACACCAATTGTGCCTTCACCAGCATGACGAATGATTCGCCGGTTAATTTCAATTAGCTCTTCCTCAGTTAAATATTCCATGTTTACTTATCCTTTAGGAAGTCCAATACTGCTTGATCTTCATCTAAACTCTGATCCAAAATTTCAGAAAAATGATCATGGGTTTTACTATCAGTATCAGCAGCCTTAATCACAACACTGCCATCATGAGAATTAAAGGTTACATTAATCTTGTCGTTTACTTTGAGCCCCGCTGCATCCATAATGTCCTTACTAATCCGCACCGCGCTGGAATTACCTGACTTAAAAATTTTAGTTGGTGATTTAATAACCATAATCAAGGCTCCTTTCAATTCGTATATACATTCGAATTATATAATATATACGATTTTTTACTACCCTTCCATAAAAAAACAGGAAAAGCAAACTTTTCATCAAGATGAAAGCTGCTTTCCCTGTATGAGCTATTCTTCTATTCCTCGCTTAAATGTATCAAAAATTAATTGGCCCTTAATTACTTCTCGATCTGGTGTTAAATTCCACGGTGAACCTGGCCGATGAGTTTGCTTACTTAGTCGAGCAGCATTGTAGTTAATGTAATCTTCGTTCACTTTACTTAGAAGATCCACAATCTCGATATCTTGTGAAACTAGGCTATAGTCATTCATCGCTTCTTTATCTGGTTTATCAATATCCAGAACAGTCTGACCATTAAACTTATCATGTACTTCCGTTATTAATGGACCATATTGAAAGTGAACAATTGTGGAAGAAAATAATTTATTTCTGGTTGCGGCTAAAAATCTCCCATACGCAATGTAGAGCAGTTTAATGACCTTCATTTGCGTTAACGGGTCAATATTTAAGTCACTATCCCGTTCAAAGTAGTTTTCAACTCGTAGCCAGTTAGCTAACTGCACCGCTGTAAACCTAGGTTGTTCCTTTTGTGATTCAACAACACCAGCATTATTACTTAGATAAGAGTTCACCTTGGAAACTAGTTCATCAGAGTAATCATTCTTTTCATCAGCAATATATTGTTGAAGCACATCATCGTTAGCAATGAGTGATTTTAGCAGTCTATTATTGGCTTTGGTAGGAAATGCACCAGCCTCGTAAAGTGCTATTGTGTTTGGACTTAACCCAGTTAATTCAGCTAAATTACGTTGAGATAGTCCTACCTTAGCACGATACTGCTTTAATTCTTGTGGTGACAGTAATCCCATCTCATCACGGTATTGTTGACGAGCTGTTTCGGCAGTTTGATCATCCAGCTCCTTATCTGGAATCAGTTCATTGGTGTTACTGTCAAAAAGAGCCGGTGCAGTTACCGTATACTCATGTCCATTAATAGTATAAGTAGTTGTGAAGTTCTGTTGGTAAGCCATATAAACCTCCTCCTTTAATAATCAAGATGAAAACTGATAAATACCACTTTTGGGTTGTTCTCAGTAAATACAAACTTAATGTAATAAGTCTGTCCATCACTAGTCTTAAATACCCAAACAAATTGTAATGGATTATTGCGATTAGGTTCATGTTTGACAAAATCATTAATGGATAACTGTCTAACAATTTCCTTCGCTAAAGTTACGGAAACCGGCATTGCCATTCTGCTTTGTCGTTGAACCATATAAAATCGATCATGATTCACAAGAAATTTCAATCTTGCTAATGCTTCACCAACCCCCATTACAATCCTCCTAGTATTTTATTGCTATACCATTATAGCATGACGGTGATACCTTTACTACTAATTAGTAGCAAGAACGTTAAAAAGTAAAGTATCTTAATCAAAATTTACAAAATGATCAAGATACTCTGCATGTGATTAAGATAATTCAGCTCCCTAATGTTAACACATTTTAACACGCGACTAACCCTGCCATATCAGCAATTCAAGCACTTCAACCACTCAAAAACCGTCTGCCAACATCTACCCGTGTTAATTAACGTGTTAAAACAGCGCCATTTAAGCGACGAAAAAAGCCTGTAACGCCAACGGTAATCGCTGGTATTACAGGCTTATGTGTTCTTTGTAGTGCTCACTAAAGGATTCGAACCTTCGACCTCATCATTACTAATGACGTGCTCTGCCAACTGAGCTAAGTGAGCATTAATCAACAAAAAATAGTATATCAAATTGACAATTAAAAGGGAACCCCTATTTTAAAAATAAATCAAAAAATCTCATGGCTTTTCATTAGCACCATGAGATCCTTCTAGTTCTTTAATTTTTGATATTCCGCACACATATGCGCGACACACTTTTTCATTTCTACAATATCTAGGACACTCTCCGCAAACTCTTTACGTACCAACTCATCTGGTAAATATTCATCATACTTATCAAACACTGGCACTTCCTTAGGATATACCAAGTCCATAGGTGCAAAATCTTTGGCAGCCTCTTCCCCAATAATTTTGAAAAATTCATCCGCTGAAACATCCATTGCAAACTCCATAAAGTACGGTCGTGATGAATTAAAGCCGCGTAAATTCAATCGTTTAGCACATTTTATTCTTAACAGTCGTTCTAACGCAAGAAAAGCATAACTTCCTGTCCACGGTAATAAACACCACATTTTACCGCCCAAATTAATTAGCTGTTGTTGCGGAATTCCAGCAATATTACAAGTATCACGTGCCTGCGTTAACCGCGCCTGAGCGTTATTCATCAAGTATGGATACATTGTACTTTCATTAAGTACCTGACGCATCCGCTGGAGAATTTTTGGTTGAATATCGCCCGGAACATCCCCAAAGTACGCCGGAATACGACCTTTCACTTCATGACAATAGACCTGATGCCGTTTTCGATCCACATCTTCAACTACCCAAACCCGTCCTGCAATGGCAATTTTATCACCAACCGGTGGTGGCTTAACAATTGTTCCTAATTCTTCTGATCCAGCATGAACACTGTATTCAACGTTTTCTTGAAAGACAGCGTAAAATTTAAAATTATTGACAACTCGTTCACCAGCTAAGCCAACAATTAAACCACCATTTTCGGTTTGTTGAATTTGGTTGGTCTTAATCAAATAGCGTAATAAGACTTTATAGTCATCTTGACTAACGTTATGAAAATAGGTCAATGGTAAAACCCGTGAGGCTAGTTCAGCCGGGGTCATTTCTCCACTCGACGCCAACGTACTCATTGTTTGATGATAAAGCAAACTATATGGGAGACGATTAGGTTCCGGCGGTTCAACCCACCGCTCCTCTAAGTACAGTTGAACCAGTGCAATCCCCTGCAACAATGGCCACGGAATTAAATCAGGTAGCATGGCCCGTGATTCTGGATGTTCTTCACGCATCACAAAATGCATTTCTGGTGGGTTACCACGTCGCCCGGTTCGGCCCATCCGCTGCAAAAATCCAGATACCGTAAATGGTGCATCAATTTGAAACGCACTTTCCAATTTACCAACATCGATTCCTAATTCTAACGTTGCCGTAGCACACGTGGTCATGTAAGCATCTTCATCCTTCATCGCGTCTTCAGCCGTCTGCCGCAGTGCTGGTGATAGATTACCATGGTGAATCAGAAAACGGTCTGGTTCATGACGGTAAGCACAATATTCACGCAGCATTTGACACACCGCTTCACACTCTTCACGACTATTTGTAAAGACTAGGCATTTTTTACCCCGTGTATGCTCAAAAATATAGCCAATTCCTGGATCAGCTAACTCTGGGGCTTTATCAGTTTTCGGACCAATTAACTGATTATTTTCTTCTTGATTCTTTGCAGCTTGTGGTCCCATCTTATAGAAATGTTCCATTGATAGCCGCCAAATTTGCCGGGTATTTTTAACTTTTGGTGCTACTGTTTGGTGATTGCTTCCCGCTCCTAAAAACTGACTGGCTGCTTCAGTATTGCCAATCGTTGCGGATAATCCAATCCGTCGCGGATCAATCCCAGCTAATTTTGATAACCGCTCAATTAAGCAGAAAGTTTGACCACCTCGGTCACTCCGTAAAAATGAATGCAGCTCATCAATCACAATGAACCGTAAACCGTGAAATAAGTGTGGGATATCCATATGCTTGTTGATCATAAAGGATTCCAACGATTCAGGTGTGATTTGCAACACCCCACGCGGATTTTTCAGCATTCGGCGTTTTTGTGATTGTGAAACATCTCCATGCCATCGCCAAACCGGTAAATCCTGATCTTCACAGAGGTCCGTTAGTCGCCGGTATTGATCGTTAATTAACGCTTTTAAAGGTGCAATGTATAGGCACCCAATGGAATCGACGGGATGTTCAGTTAATTCCGTTAAAATCGGGAAAAAGGCCGCCTCTGTCTTTCCAGCGGCGGTCGATGCTGACAGGAGAACATTGTGATCAGTTCCAAAAATTTCTTCGGCAGCTGCCACCTGAATTGGTCGTAATGTTTGCCAACATTGTTCATAAATATAATCTTGAATAAATGGCGCATACCGTGAAAAAACGTCCATTCTCCTGCCCTCCTTTTATAAAGTAAATTCAGTATAATCTTTCGTTTTCTGATCGCTAACGGCAGATTGTTCCGTATATGTAAATTGATCAGAATTCAATAGTTTTTCAATGGTCGTCGATGGGTTTTGCCATACAATATCCAACATTTCGATAAAGTCACGGATAACCTCCCGTGGTGTAATGTTGGTGTCCGCTCCAATCCGGGCGTACTCAATTTTAATAAATTTAGCAAGATCATCATCAGTAACCGTGCGCTGATAGCCATACAAGTCAGCGTGCATATCAGCCAATTTTTCGGTCAATACCAACATTTCCTCCGGTGTCAGTGGATCCAGCTTAATCACCGGTGCATACATATCACGGGCCCCAGCCTGAGAGAATTTTCCCTCAGCTAATCGTGACCTTAAAGCTTCATAGCTGTAAACACCTCGTCGGCGATCCTCAATTGCTTGCGGGGTCCCGCCCATCAAAATCCCCAGATACTTTGCCTTTCCCTGCAAAGCATCGTTGTACATCGTTAAGATCTTTTCATAGTTATATTGACGACTGATGCTATTTGGGATTTTGTAGATGTTTACTAATTCATCAATCATGATGATCAAGCCAGCATAGCCCGCTTGACGGAAGAAACTAGCAAATAGTTTCAAATATTCGTACCAATCATCGTCAGAAATGATAATGTTGACACCTAATTCCTGCTTAGCTTCCGTCTTGTGGGTGTACTCCCCACGAAACCACTTAATAACCTTAGCCTTAGTTTCATCATCGTTATTAAGATAAGCATGATAATACATGTTTAGTAACTTAGCAAAATCAAAACCGTGCACCAGTTCACTTAATGAGGAAATCACTGCATAGATTTTCTTATCCGTGTTTTCGACAAATTTTGGATCGTCGTCGCTCAGTCCAGTTTCGGTAGCTACTTGCGTCTGCACAGAGTTAATCCACCGATCAAGAATTAAGGTGAGTGCGCCACCCTCAGGACGGGTCTTAGTTGCTAAATTTTGAATTAATTCCCGATAGGTCGCTAACCCTTGTCCCTTAGTGCCTTGTAACCGTCGTTCTGGTGACAGATCGCCATCAACGACCACAAAATTTTTGTCCATCACATAATTACGGATTGTCTGAAGCAAGAAACTCTTTCCGGATCCGTAACGACCGACAATGAAGTGGAAAGCGGCCCCACCTTCCGCTACGACATCAACATCATGCAGGAGGGCCTCAATTTCTGCTTTACGGCCGACCGTAATATAAGGAAGACCAATCCGCGGAACAACTCCTCCTTTCAGCGAATTTAGAATCGTTTGAGCAATTCTCTTTGGTACCCGTCGCTTCTTCTCTGGCATTATGCATCATCCTCCTTTAGTAGTTCTCGTAGATCATCTTTATAATCATCAATTACTTCTGGCTCATCTTGATCATTAAACTCGATTACCGAGTCACCAATCTCGTCGAAAAGTTTTTCGTTAATTGAATCTACCAAAATTGACACCATCAAATGATGTTTCTTTAAATAATCTTGATACGGTTTTTGATCAAGCAATGCGTGTACTAAGTATCGTTCATTGATGTTTAAAATATCATTTACCGCATCAGATGATACTGCAGACGAATCTTTAACCTCATTAACTGATGAAGGATCTGGTATCTGTTCATCATCAGCCTGCTTTTCTTCATCAGTCAGCAAACTGTCACGGGTTGTCGAAGCATCTACTCGAATTTGATCTAGTGAAGAAAGGTTTAGCTCAATCTTTGGCTGACGTGCTAACACTTCCTGTTTTTGATATTCTTCTAATCCTGATCTGATTAATAGCAATATTTGCGAATCTAATTGTCGCGGCTTTAAAGGGTGACCGAGATGAAATTGCTGCCGAGCGAGTCGATCCAACTCATGAAAAAAAGCGTTTAGACGTTTTTGTTGATCTTTGAGTGGGTACCATGCATTGCAATAATATTTACGATCCTTAAACTGGTATGTTCGTTCCGAATCAATTGGATATTCCGTTAAGCGTGGTTGCCGGTGAAAAGCAAAAACGGCTCCTGCAAAAAAGTATTTGGCACTCAATGTCTGGGTAGCAATAAGATTGGTAAATATTTGTGGGTTCTTTTGCAAAGCGAATTGCCAAACCATTGCTACAACTTCAGTCCACTTTGCCGGTGACGTTTTATATAAACTACACTTCTTCAAATAAGGACTATGTTCCAAAAAAACATCCATAACTTCCGTTGCTGAATAATCTTCAGGATGACGTAGAATATGATATTCATGGTCCACCTTCAGTTGATCTGCAAACACCTGATTCGCTTTGGTGCGTTCTAAGCCATAGTACAAAACATAATCCTGCATCCACTGATGTAAATAGTCCTTCATCCGCTTTCCATAGCTAGCAGCATACTTTTTATCAAATTCAAGGAGTTTTTGAAACCCGTCATTAGGATCTTTTACTCCGATATTGTTAAGTAGCTCATAAATATAAACATATGCGTAAGAAGTACTACTGACAGTAAAATTGCCCTTTCGTAACTGCGTCCGCCAAGTAAAGTAGGTTCGCAGTTGGTGACCGTTCATTGCATGATAATCTGGATAATAACGACGCAATTCATAAATTTGATCATAGTCATCTTCATAATTAGCCACCATCTGCCCTTGACGATAAAAATTTTCTCCTTGTTCGTTCATGGGTAAAATGGTGTAGTCATAACTCGCCATCATTTTTTCTAATGGTTCCGGGAGTCGATGCTTTTGAGCGAATTGCTGACGTTGCGGAATGAGTTGAGATTGATATTTTGAATCAGTATCATCGCTTGGTAAATACACCAATTGTTGTGCAATAAAATTTTGGTTACCATTAGTTGCTGATTTGAATGCATAATCCAAAATATTAAAAAGGTCTTGTGCTTTAATCTGGTTTAACTGAATTCCGACCCATTCCGGATAATTCATTAACTGTGGTTCTGTAAATCCTTGTAAATTTTGAATTGTTGCTGCGAAGTTAGGACATTTAACATCAAGTTGCGGGGTGGAAACTGATAAAACTATAAAGGGGTTGTGAGCCGTAACTTCAACTATTTGTAAATTTAATGGATCGGCTACTGACTTTTGGAATGTTAAGCCATACTTATTTAAAAGATAATCCTTTAGGACCTGCCGTTCCATTACTCTTCCTCCACTCCGTACATACGTTCTAGGTACGATTATACCAGACTTTAAATTCTTTGGTAGTACAAAAAAACGCAGACTGTCATACAGTCTGCGTTTAATGTTTGCGTGGCAACGTCCTATCCTCGCAGGGAGCGATCCCCCAACTACTTTTGGCGCGTTGAAGCTTAACTTCTGTGTT
>NZ_JBWPXC010000015.1:0-11931 GCF_056590915.1 Limosilactobacillus sp. C0001E2
CCATAGAAAAAGCCCTCCGAATATATAAGATGAATTTTCCATTTCATCTGTATACTCAGAGGGCATTATAGCCGAATTTATACGGTTTTTGTTTTAGGTTTTTATCTAAAAATTACTAAATTGACACCAGATAAATTTTTAGTTGCTAATGTGATTTTCTTATTTGTTTTGTGGATAATTTTTGCTGTTGTGGTCCTAAGAAAAAACAAATCAAATTAAATCAAATTTAAAAAAAGATGCGTTCATGATAAAATGGACGCATCTTTAACTTTATGAAGGGAACGACATGGAAGAGCGACGAGGCAAAATTAAACAATTTATGGCGGTCTTTTTCCACCATTTTCAAATGGCCCAAGTGTCAGCTTCGGCTGCTGTTTTAGCGTACTATTCGTTATTATCAATTTTTCCAGCCATCCTGGTGGTTGGTAACCTTCTACCAATGATTGGAATCGATGCTAACACAGTGTTAGGTTATCTGCAGACGGCCGTTCCCGAGTCGGTATTTGCCTTTATTAAACCAATCGTTTACGACTTTCTTCGCCATGGCAGCGGCGGGATTTTAACGACGGGGGCGGTCATTGCACTATGGTCGACCAGCCAAGGAATTGCTGCCTTCCAACGGAGCGTTAACCATGCCTACGGGGTCGCCGAAAAACAAAACCCGATCATTAACCGGACGGTATCTTTTATCTGGATGTTGGTAGTCATTCTGATCCTGTTCCTAATGGCGCTGACCTACGGGATTGGTGAAGATTTGCTCCAAAGCCTACAACCAATCTTCCGGTTCAACACGTCGTATATCAGGACTTTCGCTCAACTGAAGTGGCCAGTCACATTCTTTAGTCTCTTTATTGCGTTAACTCTCCTGTATTACTTCGTTCCTAACGCACGGGTGCGGTTACGGTATGTGGTAGTAGGAGCGGTGATTGTGGCACTCCTGTGGATGGGCCTGTCCCGCGTCTTTTCTATGTATGCCCAATTGCTTAATCGCCGAGTTACGTCTTATAAGACAATCGGGGCTTTTATCGCTATGATGATTTGGCTGGATTTCTCTGGAATGCTGGTCATGATTGGGGCCACGATTAACGCAACCCTCCAAGAGGAGCACGAAGGCGAAATTGTGGAACGTCGTCACTTGATGCAGTGGATCCGCGATACTCGTCAACAACGTCCATGAGGGTACAAAAAAGTCGGGATTCAAACGAATCCCGACTTTTCGTCTAGTCTTGAGAGGAATCAAAGATAACCTCATCAGTAGTGGTAACGTACTTGGCCGCCATGGCTTTCAAGTAGAGTAAATCATCATCCTTTTGGAATAACTTACTTTCGACAATCTTGTTCATGGCGTCCCGAACGGTTTGTTCAGTCAAACCGTCATTCGCGTAGTTCAACTTTAGTGAGTGGCCTTTGCCTAAACTACCCTTGAAAGATAAACTCAGTGTTTTCATAATTCAATGTCCTCCTTAGTCGTGAGCGAGTGTTTCAGCGTTCGTCAAAGTGATATTTTGCACTGTTTCACCAGTTAAGATCACAATTGCGTCAAGGAATAGTGTGATTTGATCATCAGATGGGTTCGGGCAGATGTTATTAAATGTCCGGATCAGCCCGTCTGGATGACGTTCACTAGTAACCTTGACTTGCAACTTGTTCGACTTAAATTGATGTTTCATGATAAAAACTCCTAAAAAATAATTTTGTAAGGGTGATCACGACTTACATTTCCTAATAACGGCTGGTCAATCAAAAAGTACACGGAGAAATTTTAAAAATGAAAAAAATTACTAAAATCGAAGCGCAAAAACGTAAGGGGCGTTATAACGTCTACCTAGATGATCAATACGCCTTTCCGGTAGCAGAAAGTGTCCTGATCAAGTATCGACTGATGAAGGGGATGGAGCTGGATCAGAATCAGATCGCCCAAATTACGACGGATGATCAGATTGCGAAGGCCTATGGGCGGATGCTGGACTACCTTTCTCATCAATTAAGGACGGAAAAGGAGGTCATCCAAAAGCTTCAAGAAATTGAAGCGCCGGAAGAATATTTTGAACCGATCCTCCAAAAGCTCCGGGAAGAACGTCTGCTTGATGATCATAATTACGCAATGAGCTATGTGCGAACAGTTATGAATACTGAACTGAAGGGGCCCAGTGTGATTCGCCAAAAACTTAGATTGAAGGGCATTGGTGAATTAGACATTGATGCGGCACTGGAGCAATTTACGGATGAAAAACAGCTCGAGAATGCAACTAAGCTGGCACAGAAATTATTCAGACGTTACCGAAGTCAGCCAACCCGGCGTCAAGAAGAGAAAGTCCGCCAAGGATTAATGACGAATGGGTATCGGGCGGATATTTTTAATCAAATTCAAGAAGCGGTGGAGCCAGAGGCGGATGTTGAACAGCAAAATGAATTGCTGGATCGGCAAGCAACCAAACTTCTCCGCCGTTATCAAAAATATCAAGGCTATGAGCGGCAAATGAAGCTCAAACAGGCACTATATCGTAAAGGGTTCGACCTCGATGATATCAATGACTGGATTATGGAACATTTAAATTAAGTAAAAAGGACTTTTTCAATTGTTGATTTGCTGGTATTATAGGATAGATATTGATTATTAAATTATGTAAAGAGATATTAAATAATTATGGAAAAAGAAAAGATTTATATTGATGAAAATAAATTAAATCATCAGTATGGATACCGAATTACCAAACGATTATTTGGAATTATTTCATCAAGTATTGCAGTAATACTTCTTAGTCCTCTTTTAATAATACTAGCGGTCTGCATTAAAGTTGATGATCCACATGGTCATGTTTTCTACACTCAAAACCGAGTGGGAAAAGATGGCAAAATTTTTAAAATGATTAAATTTCGCTCAATGGTATCCAATGCTGATGAATTACTGGAAAAGTTACGTGATCAAAACGATGTTAGTGGAGCTATGTTTAAGATGAAAAATGACCCGAGAATTACTAAGGTTGGTCATTTTATCCGAAAATATAGTTTAGATGAACTACCGCAACTATTTAATGTAATAAAGGGAGACATGAGCCTTGTGGGGCCACGACCTCCTCTACCAAGTGAAGTCGCTGAATATACTGAATATGATAAACAACGCTTAATGGTTACTCCAGGTGCTACAGGATTGTGGCAAGTCGGTGGCAGAAATGATGTAGATTTCGATACAATGGTTCAACTAGATTTAGAATATATTCAGCATCGTTCGGTTTGGTTTGATTTAAAGATAATGTTTAAGACTGTGAAGATCATGGTTAAACCCAATGGAGCGTATTAATTATGAGTAAACCTGATATTAGCATCATTGTCCCGGTTTATAACGTACAGGATAGACTAGAAAAATGTATTGATAGTTTAGTTAATCAAACCTTTACTAACATAGAGATAATTCTTGTTAATGATGGTTCTACTGACAAGTCTTTACATATATGTAAAAAGTATTCTCAAGTTGACAATAGAATAAAACTTATTTCGCAAAAGAATCAGGGACTATCAAAAGCCAGAAATACTGGTATTGAAAATGCTACCGCTGATTTATTAATGTTTGTAGATAGTGATGATTACGTAAGAAAGAACTTTTGTACAGATGCTGTTCAAAATATGAATAAGTATGATTCGGATATGGTTTGTTTTGGTTATACCAGAATTGAAAAAGAAAAAAACCACGAAATTTATCCATACGGTCGAAATAAGCGAAAACTCTCTAAGGATGAAGTTTTTAGCAAGTTATTTACAGATAGTTATGCTTGGAATAAATTATACAAGAAGAGCTTATTTGATGATGTTAGCTATCCTGTGGGTAAAAACTACGAAGATTTAAATACAACATATCGCCTAGTTGAAAAGGCTGAGACAATTTCATACTGTGCAAACCTTAATTATAATTACGTTTCATCAAATAATAGTATTGTCAGTAAAATGGATTCGAAAAATATTTCGGATCAATTTGGTGCTATTCTAGAATTAGCAGATTTCCTTCAGGAAAAACATTTAAATATCTATGATAGTAAGGCTGATGAACTGATTAAGTTTGCTCTTAGATATTGTACTTATTGCGATAGTAATTACAATGTTCGCTATTATAGACGAGCAAGTAAAATTTTGAAGGAAACTCGGATTCCCAAAAATTTGGATTTAACTCATAAAATAGTTTTATTAATGTATAAATTTTCAGCACCACTTACTGAAAGGTTTTTACTGTTAAAACGAATTTACAGAAATAGAAGAGGAAATTGATTGTGAAGACGAAAATTTTAGTTGCGGCTCATAAAAATTATAAAATGCCTAAGGATGGCATTTATTTGCCGGTCTTTGTAGGAAAATCACTTCACCCGGATGTCAATCATTCATTTCAAGGGGATAATGAAGGAATTAATATCTCTAAAAAAAATGCTACTTATAATGAACTTACTGCTATTTATTGGGGATGGAAAAACTTAGATCTGGATGCAATGGGGTTAGTTCACTATCGTCGTTATCTGAGTTTGAATCATAAAAAGGATTTGGAAGATGTTTTGTCAACTGAACAGGTTAATAATTTGTTAAACAATTACGATATTGTTTTACCTCAGAAGCGTCGTTATTACATTGAAACTAATGAGTCACATTATTTACACGCTCATGAACGGGATCCTTTTTATGTAATGGAATCCGTAGTAAAAACAGAGTATCCTGAATATTCTCAATCCTGGGATAGAGTGATGAAAAGAACTTGGGCGCATATGTTTAATATGTTTATAATGAAAAAACAACCGTTAGATGAATATTGTTCTTGGATGTTTGAGGTGTTGAATAAGGTTGAAAAACAAACTGATATTTCACAATATAGCCAATACGAAAAAAGAGTTTATGGATTTTTAAGTGAGTTATTGTTAGATGTATGGCTTGAAAAAAATCAAAAATATTCAACAAAAGAGGTAAAGTATGTATTTATGGAACATACAAATTGGTTGGTTAAAGGTGGTAATTTCTTAAAACGTAAGATAATAGGTCATGCTTAAAGTAAGTAACTATTATAAGTAACTATTAATAATATGAAAGGAAGAAGTACAATTGTGAGCACAATGCAAAGTCCTAAAATGAGTATGCACAATTCTCCTATTTCTGGAATTAAGGTATATTTTTTAGCATTTACTATTTATTTTTTTCCGACTTTTTTAATGCAAACAACTTTAAGTACGGATGCCAATTCTCATTTTTTGAGGATTATATCTTATCTTTCTATTCCATTATTACTATATAAAATATTTGTTATAGATAAATGGAGTAAAAAAGGATTAATAGTAATTATTCTTATTATGATAGCAAGCATAATTACTTGGCGAGCTGCACATGTTAGTGATTATCTTTTTCTATTTCCACTAATTTTTGGTGCAAAAAACATACATTTTAAAACTATCGTTAAATGGTATTTGTATTTTAATACTGTTTTCATGTTATCAATAATGGGGATTTCTTTATTAAAAATAATTCCTAATTTGATATACTATTCGGATCATCGACCAACAAGATATGCTTTAGGGATGGTTTTTCCATCTAATATAGCAGCATTCATTCTTTTTATGTCTTTAGCATATTGTTATTTAAGGTTTAATCATTTGAATTTATGGGATTATCTGGGGATTTTTATTATTGGTTGCGTTGGTATGAAGTTGACTAATACTAGATTGGATTTTTTGGCAACTATTTTGATAATACCAGTGATGTTTATTGCGCAACGAGCGTATTGTGGCAACGTTTTATCTAGATATTTAGCTTCAGTTTTTTGGCTGGCTATACCTGTTACCTCTTGGCTAGTTATTTGTGGATCTTATTTTTATGATAAACAGAACCATCTTCTAAAAAAATTGAATGATTTAAGTTCAGGAAGATTGACATTAGGGTATGACGCTTTTCAACGTTACAAACCGAATTTATTTGGAAGATCCATTACTGAATACTCTTATGCCGGTGTGAAGGGACATGAGTATGCAAATGGAATTGGCCAGTTATCTCATAGTTACTTTTATATTGATTCTTCATATTTACGAATGCTGTTGCTATGGGGAATGATATCTTTTATTGTAATAATTATCTGCTTAACTGTAATTGCATTAAAATCGACAATTCAAAAGACTTATGTTTTGTCGGCTATCATTTTAATAATCTCGTTAAGTTTAATGTTTGAACCCCACGTAATACAGCTTATATATAATCCATTCCTATTATCTTTATTTTCAATTGATAATTATGTAATAAAAAAGGAGCCATACAAATGATTAATAAATTTAAATCAACGGATATATACAAAATCGTTATTAAAAATTGCTTAGTAATTTTCGTTTTTACATTAATTTTTGGGATTCTTGGATATTTATTTGCCCAACATAAGCAAAGTACAGTGTATGAAACTACACAAAACTTAATTATTAATCATAGCTATACGGGAGAGTCTGCTAATGAAGAACTTCAGTCTGATATGAGTTTGACAAAAACATATGCTAAAGTTATGGAGAGTAATGATGTTTCCAAAAAAGCAAAATCATATCTTCCTAAAAAGCTCCAAAAAAAGTATAGTGCTAAAGATATTGCATCCATGACCAGTGTGCGTGTTATACCAGAAACAACAATGATAAAGATCTCTGCTAAGTCTCCTTCTGCTACAACGTCAGCTAAGTTAACTAATGCACTTGCTAAAGCAGCGGAAAAAGAGATTCCTAATAAAATACCATCTGGATCAGTTAAGTCTATATCAAATAGTAATAAACAGGATGCTGAATCTATTACATCACCATCCCGTAAAAAGTATGCGGCCCTTGGGTTAGCGGTTGGATTCCTTTTTGGAATGGTAATATCATTTTCCATTACAACTTGGACTAAATTAATCTAAAGTGAATGGGACAGTAGTGAACGATAATTTATTTAATAATTAATTTAAAGTGGTGAGTCAGTATAGATTTATACTGGCTCACTCTTCTTTAAAAAAGTGTTAATAAGTAGAGATGGTATCATAAAACGTAGTATTATAATAATGTTTAAAATCTTGAAAGGGTAATCCTGCAATGACAAAAATGCTATTTACAGTTGAAGAATATGATGGTGCAAATAATGCTGGACCAAAAGCAAAAGAAGATATTGAACAAATTTTAAGGAATAGAGAGTTTCAAATAGTTTCTAAGCAAATTAATGTCCATTCTAAAATTTCTAAATTAGGTGCTTACTTATTTAAAATTCCTCGATTTTTTTCTAAAGATCTGTTTGTAGATGAGTTATATTTTCAGTATCCTACTTATTCAAGCTTTTTAATGAAAAAGCTTGTTAAAGAAATGAAGCAGCATTGTGCAAAATTAATATTTATTATTCATGATATTGAATCACTTAGGATCTTTGTTAACAATAAAGATTATTGGCTTTCAGAAAAGCAACTTCTAAATCAAGCTGATGGATTAATTGTACATAATAATCAAATGAAAAAATGGTTGTTCGATAATGGAATTAAAGTCCCGATGGTTTCATTAGAAATCTTCGATTATTTAAGTACATTTCAACCTAAAACAGATTATAAATTTACAAAGACAATTTGTTTTGCTGGAAATTTAAGTAAAGCAAACTTTTTAGACCAATTATCATTAAAAAATGTATCAATGGCCGTTTATGGCCCTAATGCTGCAGATCATTATAAAAATGGAATTACATATAATGGACAATACTCTCCCAGTGATTTACCTAATCATTTGACACAATCTTTCGGGCTAGTTTGGGATGGGACAAGTACAGTAACCTGTGATGGAAAATTTGGCAATTACATGAAATATAATAATCCACATAAAGTATCACTATATTTAAGTTGTGGAATCCCTGTGGTCATTTGGAAAGAGGCTGCATTAGCCAGTTTCATTGTAGATAATGGGCTTGGAATTGCTGTTGAAAGCCTTGAAGATATGGATGAAACGGTTTCAAGAATGAGTGAAATCGATTATAAGCGCTATAAATATAACGCCTTAGAAATTTCTAAGAAACTTAGAAGTGGTTATTATACTCAAAAGTCAGTTAAAAGCATACAAAAGGAGTTACAGTAGGAGATAAAAATGCAAGCAGTTCTTATTTTGGCACACAAAAATCTCGAACAGGTTGTTGAATTATGTAAGAGACTAACACCCTACTTCAATATATATATCCATATTGATAGGAAAACATCTGTAAATTCGGACGTATTAAACGAATTAGATAGTATGCATGTTCATTACTTTTCAAAATATAACGTAAAATGGGGAAGTTACAACATTGTTTTAGCTACCATTATGTTGATGAAAAAAGCTTTGGAAAATAATCAGAACATTTATTTTCATCTTATTTCTGGTCAAGATTGGCCAATGCAGGATCCTGAAAATATTTTAAATAGTTTTAATAATGACAATAAAATATATATGAATTATTTTAAGGCTGATAGTGAGTCTAAAGCTGGAGAAAAATTGATTTGGTGGGTTAAATATTACTTTAATTATAATCAAATAAATAGAAGATCATTATTTGGTAAGATTTACCATCGTGTAATTTTGTATAGTCAAAAGGCACTTGGTATAAATAAATTGAAAAAGTATCATATGCAAAGCAGTGATATTTATGCCGGCGAAGAATGGATTGATATTCCACGTGATGCTTTAGTTTATGCAATTAAAACTTTTGATAAAGATATTAATCTTCAAAAAGTATTTGAAACTAGCTTTTGCTCTGATGAAATGTGGTTGCAAACTATTCTTTGCAATTCAACTTTTAAAAGTCGAATTAACAAAAATATTCACAGATACATTAATTGGACTGAAAAAAATGGCAGTTATCCCGCTATCTTAGATAGTGACGATTTTGATGAAATAAGGAAGGGAAAGTACTGGTGGGGACGTAAAATATCAATGCCAGTATCTAACGAGCTTTTAAAAAAGCTTGATGAATCCTAGAGAGTTATTCTTTTTTATTTAAATTGTTTTTGTTAGAATCAGATAATATCGAAATTAAAACAGGGAGAAAAATTTTGAAGAAATATGATTATTTAGTAGTTGGTGCTGGCTTATTTGGCGCCACCTTTGCTTATGAAGCTGCCCAACGAGGTAAGCGGGTTAAGGTAATTGAAAAACGTGACCACATTGCTGGTAATATTTACACCAAAGAAGTTGACGGGATTCAGGTTCACCAATATGGTGCGCATATTTTCCACACTTCAAATAAAAAAGTGTGGGATTACGTTAATCAATTTGCAGATTTTAATCGTTATACGAATACCCCAGTTGCTAACTACAAGGGTGAAATGTATAACTTGCCATTCAATATGAACACCTTTAATAAGATGTGGGGTGTCCGGACGCCCAAAGAAGCAATGGCAAAAATTAATGAACAACGTCAAGAAATGGCAGATAAAGATCCACAAAATCTAGAAGAACAAGCTATTTCTTTAATTGGTCGGGACATTTACGAAAAGCTTATTAAGGGTTACACGGAGAAACAGTGGGGACGGAAAGCTACCGAATTACCAGCGTTCATTATTCGACGGCTTCCTGTTCGTCTTACTTACGACAATAATTACTTCAATGATGACTATCAAGGAATTCCAATTGGTGGTTATACTCAGATTGTTGAAAAGATGTTGGACAATGATTTGATTGATGTTGAAACCGGAGTCGACTTCTTTGATAAGAAGGACGAATGTCTCAAAAATTATCCAAAGATTGTCTTCACAGGTATGATTGATCAATTCTTTAATTATCAATTAGGTGAATTAGAGTACCGGAGTCTTCATTTTGAAACTGAAGAACTTAATGAAGATAACTACCAAGGAAACGCTGTGATCAATTACACGGATGCTGAGACGCCATTTACGCGGATTATTGAACATAAGCATTTTGAATTTGGTAAGGGTGATAAGAATAAGACAATCATCACTCGTGAATATCCGGCTGATTGGCATCGTGGTGATGAACCATATTACCCAGTTAATAATTCGAAGAATAATGGTTTGTACAAGAAGTACACTGAACTAGCTCAGAATAAGGCTAATAATGTGATTTTTGGTGGTCGTTTAGGTCAATATCGTTATTACAACATGGATCAAGTTATCGCGGCTGCATTAAAAACTGTCGAAAAGGAGTTCGATTAGTCCACTATGAAAGTAATCAAGAACTATTTGTATAATGCTGGTTACCAGATTTTATTAATGTTGGCCCCATTAATAACAACTCCGTATGTTGCACGTGTTTTGGGCCCACATGAATCTGGTATTAATTCCTATACAAATTCTTGGGTTACAGTATTTTATTTAATTGGTCAAATGGGGATTACATTATATGGTAATCGTGAGGTTGCGTATAATCGTGCTAACAAATATGCGCGCTCAAAAACTTTCTGGGGAGTTGAATCACTTCAATTAATGACAATTACTATGTCATTAATTGCTTATTTAGCTGCTGTTTTTCTTTTTAGTACAACCTTTCAAAAGTTTTACTTATTACAAACTTTCTGGATTATAGCTGCTGGTGTGGATGTTTCTTGGTACTTCATGGGAATGGAAGACTTTAAAAAGACAGTTACAAGAAATACTATTGTTAAACTAATATCCATTGCACTTATCTTTGTATTAGTTCGAACAGAGGCAGATTTGTGGAAATATATTTTACTTTTAGGATTAGCTCAAGTTGGTGGTAACATCACTCTCTGGCCATACTTGAGGAACAGTATTCAATGGATAAACCCTAAAGAATGGCATCCATTTCGCCATTTCTACCCTTCTTTGCTTCTGTTTGTTCCAACAATCACAACCCAAATATATTTATTTGTAAATCGAGTCATGCTCGGAAAAATTGGGCAGCCATCGGCTTTAGGGCAATTTGACTATGCTGATAAAATTGTCAAATTGGTTTTGGCAGTTGTAACAGCAACCGGTACCGTAATGCTACCGCATGTTGCTAATAAATTTGCAAATGGAGATGTTAAAGGGGTAAGGCAGAGTCTATATAATTCTTTTGACTTTGTTACTTCTTTGGCGGTACCCATGATGTTTGGTCTTATGGCGGTTTCTGCTAAGTTTGCTCCATGGTTTCTTGGTAGTAAGTATGGACAAACCGGGCGAATTATTTTTTGGGAAGCACCTGTCATATTATTAATTGCATGGAGTAATGTTACTGGTACTCAATATTTAATGCCAGTTAATAGGGTTAACGAATTTACGATTTCAGTATCGGTGGGTGCGGTTGTTAATATTATTGCTAATTTTATTTTAATCTTCCCATATTCGGCAAATGGTGCAGCGATTGCAACAGTCATTTCTGAGTTTTCTGTTACAGCAATGCAATTATGGTTAGTAAGAACAACTATTAGCAGAAGAAAACTTTTTCACAATATTTGGAAGTATTTTGTTAGTGGGGTAATAATGTATTTTGTTGTCTTAAGATTAAGTCAGATTATGCATATGAACTTGGTAAATTTATGTGTTCAGGTTCTTATAGGAGCATTAGTTTATTTTGTAGGCATCTACGCTTTAAGAGCAACTATCATTGTTCAGGCAAAAAAGTATTTACATAAGTGATTACAATTATTACCAACATGTTTCACTAATTACTTTTGACTAACATCCGATAAAATCAAAGAATATTGTTTTTAGGGGTGCTATACTTGCTTTTAGAGTTTAAAGATTAATATTTTAAATAGAAAACTTAAGAAAGGTTGAATTTTTTAACATGGAAGTACGAAAGCACTATAAAATGTACAAAAAAGGTAAGACCTGGTGTTATATGGCACTGGCGACCATCGCAACCGCGACTGGTTTAGCATTTAGTCACAGTAATGTCATGGCGGATAGTAATGTTCAGGCTAATGATCGTACTCAAGTTGTTAGTGCAAGTACGAACGTTAATGACCAAACGGCTGCGCTGACATCCACGA
>NZ_JBWPXC010000016.1:0-5368 GCF_056590915.1 Limosilactobacillus sp. C0001E2
CGCGGAACAATTCCGCAATCAAGCCGCCTAAAATTTTATCTATTTAACCTGTATACTTGACGGGACCTAGTGCCTTCCTAAAAAGATACCTAACGAAAAATGTTTAGATATTGAATATTCATTACCCTTTAGTTTAGAAATACCAATCAACAACGCAAGAAGGATAATATAAATACCAACAAGATAGATAGACTCAATCATTACAACTTCGCCAATATTAGTTAGTTTAAAAGATTGAATTTTCCCTAAAATATCACCGATTAGATTTATTACGCCAACAATTGTAAAGGAGATTGCAGTGAAGATCCCCAGAATAGCAATAAAGTCACTATATACTTTATCTTTCATATCCTTTACTTGGCTAAGACCATCACGGGCTTCATTAAGTTGATCATCAATATACTGTTTCTGAACAATTGCCAGGTGAATATGCCTAATTGTATCAGACCGGATTTGGAGAACTTTCTTAAATATTTCTTCATCACTTTCTGATCCAGCGGTAACGGTCTCCAGCTTTTCATTTACCGATTTAGCAATATCATCAATTCTATTCTCATCAAGACTATAAATATATTCCGTAATTATTTCGTACGGCACATGCCATCTTGATAAATGGACAGCCTGACTAACAATATTGTTTAAGCGGTTCGTTTCCGTTTCATCTAGATTACCCTCTTTAAACAGTAATTCACAAAAATCTTTGTTTAAAGCTTGCGTAAGCTGTTGTTCATTATTCATTTCTTCCATTAGATAGCCCAAAATTGATTTTTACGTTTCGAATAAAACCTCTTAGTTTTTCGATCGTCGTATGTCTTGATGCTTCGATCAGACCACTGCGGTGCTTCATGAGAATAATCTACCAATTTAAACGGTCCAAAGCTTAGTAGACTATTTAAATGATTTTGAATAAATTCAAAATCATCTTTGTTATCACTTTTCATTTTTTAATATCAAACTTATCCACAGTAATGTAAAAAAAGCCATCATCATTTTGTTTCAACACCTGATGGTCAATCGGCTTTAAAATCTCTGCGGCACCGTTATTCGAATATTCTGAATAAACAGAGTGAATTACCGGACCGTAATCCCATTTTTCAAATTTATAATCCGTAATCAGAGGCGTTCCCTTTTCCAAAAGACTCTGTACATTTAGAAAATACATGACTTTTTGCAACTTTAAATTAGAAACAGGCTTTCCTTGTTCATTTGCTAATTCAATAATTAAATCTGCTACATCCATTGCTTTAGCCATTTTATCGCCTCCTTTATGTATATAATACTATACCGTATTTTTGATAAACCACATAATTTTATTTTTTCATACTTACGTATTTTCATAATTTTATAAATTTTATTACTATCCATAAAACTTCTCCCCTTTCATTAATATAGATACGGATTATTTCATCGAGTTATATTTTTAAATTTCCAACATAAAATCCCCCAAGAAAATGTTTCTTGAGAGATTTAATTAAATCTAGTGCATCACTTTAAAAAACTCTTTTCTAAATAATGATGACCAGCCGTCATATCATATTGAACTAAAAGATAATCGTGCCAAAGTTCTTTTTGTGATTTTGAAAAATGCTTTTGAGAAATAACTTTACCCTGTTCATTGGTAAATTGCGGAGCCGAATGATAACCATTAGCATCCGCATTACTGGTCTTAAGCGACACCGCTGGTAGGTCTTGATAGACCTTGGTCAATAAGGCAATGTAAGGTGTGACTTTGGAATTGGTTTGTTCTGCCATCATAGCAATAAAGTCATTTGGCGAAACAACCCGTGAGTTATGAATAAATTGTTTAGCACCTTGCTGGCGAGCAGCCGGATTTGAGTAGATAAAATAATCAGTTTCGTGCAATTTTAGCCCATCCCGACTCATATCGTTTTGATAGATTCCGGGTAAATGATCTCCATAAAACACCACCGTAATTGGCTGCTTCATTTGATTAATTTTCTTGATAAACTGCTGAACAGCCTGATCCGTGTAATGAATCCCCATTGCGTATTGAGCGACCGTCTCACTATCAGTGTTTGCTCCACGAATTGAAGCTTGGTACTTACTTGCTCCATTATAAAAGTGCTCCGTATATGGGAAATGGTTTTGCATCGTTACCAAACTAATAAATTGCGCCTTGCGATTACGCTTCAGTTGATCTTCAGCATTTTTATAAGAGGTCGCATCTGAAAGGTAGGGGCTTCGATCGATCTTCTTTTGATGACGAATTTTATAGCGACTTCCTAAGTACATAAAACGGTCAAAACCGAATTTTCGATAAACGGTTGGGCGACTATAGAAAGTACCGACATAAGGATGAATAGCCGTGGAATCTTTAAATAACTGATTGATCGACCATGATTGTTTGGCAAATGGTACTAACTGCGTAAATGGTGTCGCTAACGTAGGCGTAAAGTTAGCCAGGGTTAGGCCCGTGGGTGACATATATTCCATATTAGCAGTACCGCCACCATAACCAGAACTAATCATTAACCCACTAGTGGTTTTCTTCTTTAAACTATTGATATAAGGAATTGGATCATTCTTTAAATGAACTCCTGGAACCCGATTAGGGGTCGCAAAACTTTCACTCAAATTTAGGATAATTGTTTGATCACTTAAATTATTCTGCCGGTGTTGATTAATTTGTTTAGCCGTTAGCTGATACTTTTTAGCTAAACGGTTCATCGTTGCTTTAGAATATCCAGTCGGCTGATCCATCACCTTAACATCAACGTTACTCATAAATTGGACAATTGGTCCATTCACCCGGGCCCCACTGAGTTGATTAAATGGGTACGATTCCACACCCATTCCTTTGACAACCGTTTGAATTGGCGAACCTTGATGATTCCAGAATAGCGCACTGCCATAAACAAGAATCGCTAAGATGATGTAAAATCCTCGCGCTTTTATTGAGTGCTTCGAGAACGGCTTCTTTCTGTTGAGCCGCCAGATAGCTAAACAAGCTACAACAATCACGATCGCTGCGCCCACTAACAGCCATGGATTAACCATTTTCAAAATGCTACCGTATGCCTGATACATAATCATTTCTGAAGGCATAATTGGTTCATTCCGGGCGCAAATTTTAATGCGATTGGCAATGATCCAGATGATATTAACCATCGTGGTAATTCCAATCCCCCACCAAAAACTGTTCGTGATTGACTGGAAAAGCTTGAATATCAACCAAATTAAGAAAGCCGTGAAGATAATAATTGATTGTTTATTGCAGAACGTATAAATCAACGTATTGTATGTGTAATTTACGTTCGGTGTTAACTTCAAACTATTATCCATGGCTAATAGCGAAACAATCGCCAGAAGATAGAAAAAGGCAATCGCTAAATATTGGTGTGCATGCTGTTGCCAATGTTGTAGCAAAAACGTCTTAATATCCGTGAACGTTCTGAAACTAGCGACTGTTTTGTGATAACGGTCGTACCACTTTGTTTTGGAAATTAAATCTAGTAAGCGCAATCCACAGTAACTGATTGGTAACAAAAGGATCGCACAAATCAACATAACACCATACCGGAGGGCCGCATGCGGAAAATGACCGACGATCGATGAAACGAACAAATTCATTAGGACCGGGTATGAAGCAAATGTGATGCTAACCAGCATCGTATCAGCCATGCGAAAATTAAGCTGTTTGGTAAATATGTAACACAGGCCAAGTGCGACAGTAATAGTGAGGACGTTTGAAGGATTAGCGAAACGCGCTGCTGTAGAAAAATCATTGTGGACCGAAACTGAAATTTTGGGCATTACAGCTGTCAAAAGCAGATTAAGAAGAAGTACCCCCCCTACTGAGATTTTGAGCATCCGTTGATTTAACTGCAGTTTCAGGTTACTCAGTAAAGCACCCACACTTACTACGATCATGGTAAGCACCAGGTTGTAACTATTATCAAATCCCCATAAATTAGCATTAAAAATGGTGCTGGCAAATAAGCCAGCCAATAACAAGGCACCAATTTGGTGGCGACTGAATAATTTCAAATTGGTATAAAACGGAACCAAACATCTCGATAGAATTATCCCCATCACAACCGGAATGACGTTTCTAGAGAAGGGAAACAAACTATTTAATAAGTCTGAGAATTGGAATTGGTTCTTCCATAATAATTGGATCAGAACTTCCAACAGGCCCAGAATAATCACTAAAATCCAGCTGTTAATTAAATTTACTAATGATGGTTTAGCTTTGGCGAACAGCTGACCAAGTTTTAGTAGCATAAACGTCATACCAATGTTTAAGATCACGTGCACGACCTGAATTAGCATCATCTTATTGTTGTTGATGGCATAGTTAGCCAGTGGTAATTGCGGGTTCCACAACCATAAATTCAAAATGGTAAAAATAATCCCCCAGGTAAATAGGATCGAATTTCTCTTTGCTTTCATTGCTTTTCTCCATTAATAAAACCTCCACGCCTAGCCGTTAGATAATCTAACCCTTGTTAATGTGGAGGTGTGATTATTATTTACTTTATCATTAAAGATCTTTCCAGCCAACCTACTTTTTCTTGCTGTAATCTTGCCAGACAAGATATGGGTTATCACGCATCTTCTTTAAATTTGCTTCATTCTTCTTTTTTAGTCGTTCCGTTTCTTCACGAACCCATTTATTTAGCGCTTCTTCTTTAGTCATTAATTATTTCTCCTATTTTTAATAGTCATTAATTTCCAATTATTATAGAGTTGTGTAGTGTTAATAAACGGTGACTCACTCGTTCTAATTCTACAAAAATAATCCATATTGTTTTCAATAAAGTTAATTAAAAACTTATGCAGTGGTACATAAACTAGGTCTTGCTTAACCATATTATAATTCATGTAAACAGTAACTTGTTCAAATTCGTTAAAAATATTATTAAACCCACAGCGATCTTTTAAATCCCATTTAAGCTGTTCAATCATCTCTTGAATTGCTTCATTTTCATCAAGATCGTTGATCGTTAAATCCTTTTCTTTAACGAGTTGACATTTCTTTATTTCTAACAACTTTTCAAACTGTTTCTGTTTCCTTTTAGCTTCCGGAATGATCTGCTCCGCAAACTTCCGTAAAACATTAATCGAGTTTTGAATTAAAATTTGCTCATCTTGCTTTCGATGAGCATCCACATCATTACGAAATTTGCGAATATTCAGTGCTACCGTCACTACCCCGAGTGAGGTGATCAAATTCGATACAATTTCTAAGCAGTTTTGAAAATATGCGATCAAGCCATCCATCTAGCTTCAACTCCTCAATATTGATTGTGTCCAATATTAAGGTACGAAAAAAGGGAGCGTGACAGAAGTCATTTATGACTTCGTTTTCACGCCCCCGCAAGCACAAATAGGCCTCCAGAGTTCG
>NZ_JBWPXC010000017.1:0-1774 GCF_056590915.1 Limosilactobacillus sp. C0001E2
AGAGGTAAACCCCTCAAAACTGAACAAAGTTTCAACCCATGTGCAGGTTCCGTTTTCTTCCTTAGAAAGGAGGTGATCCAGCCGCAGGTTCTCCTACGGCTACCTTGTTACGACTTCACCCCAGTCATCTGCCCTGCCTTAGACGGCTCCTTCCCGAAGGTTAGGCCACCGGCTTTGGGCATTGCAAACTCCCATGGTGTGACGGGCGGTGTGTACAAGGCCCGGGAACGTATTCACCGCGGCATGCTGATCCGCGATTACTAGCGATTCCGACTTCGTGCAGTCGAGTTGCAGACTGCAGTCCGAACTGAGAACGGTTTTAAGAGATTAGCTTGCCCTCGCGAGTTCGCTGCTCGTTGTACCGTCCATTGTAGCACGTGTGTAGCCCAGGTCATAAGGGGCATGATGATCTGACGTCGTCCCCACCTTCCTCCGGTTTGTCACCGGCAGTCTCACTAGAGTGCCCAACTAAATGCTGGCAACTAGTAACAAGGGTTGCGCTCGTTGCGGGACTTAACCCAACATCTCACGACACGAGCTGACGACGACCATGCACCACCTGTCATTGCGTCCCCGAAGGGAACGCCTCATCTCTGAGGTTGGCGCAAGATGTCAAGACCTGGTAAGGTTCTTCGCGTAGCTTCGAATTAAACCACATGCTCCACCGCTTGTGCGGGCCCCCGTCAATTCCTTTGAGTTTCAACCTTGCGGTCGTACTCCCCAGGCGGAGTGCTTAATGCGTTAGCTCCGGCACTGAAGGGCGGAAACCCTCCAACACCTAGCACTCATCGTTTACGGCATGGACTACCAGGGTATCTAATCCTGTTCGCTACCCATGCTTTCGAGCCTCAGCGTCAGTTGCAAGCTAGACAGCCGCCTTCGCCACTGGTGTTCTTCCATATATCTACGCATTCCACCGCTACACATGGAGTTCCACTGTCCTCTCTTGCACTCAAGTTATCCAGTTTCCGATGCCCTTCTCCGGTTAAGCCGAAGGCTTTCACATCAGACTTAGAAAACCGCCTGCGCTCGCTTTACGCCCAATAAATCCGGATAACGCTTGCCACCTACGTATTACCGCGGCTGCTGGCACGTAGTTAGCCGTGACTTTCTGGTTGAATACCGTCACTGCGTGAACAGTTACTCTCACGCACGTTCTTCTTCAACAACAGAGTTTTACGAGCCGAAACCCTTCTTCACTCACGCGGTGTTGCTCCATCAGGCTTGCGCCCATTGTGGAAGATTCCCTACTGCTGCCTCCCGTAGGAGTATGGACCGTGTCTCAGTTCCATTGTGGCCGATCAGTCTCTCAACTCGGCTACGCATCACTGCCTTGGTAAGCCGTTACCTTACCAACTAGCTAATGCGCCGCAGGCCCATCCAGAAGTGATAGCCGAAACCATCTTTTAAACGAAAACCAGGCGGTTTTCGTTGTTATGCGGTATTAGCACTTGTTTCCAAATGTTGTCCCCCGCTTCTGGGCAGGTTGCCTACGTGTTACTCACCCGTCCGCCACTCGTTGGTAAACCGTCGTCAATCTGATGCAAGCATCATCAATCAGTTGGGCCAACGCGTTCGACTTGCATGTATTAGGCACACCGCCGGCGTTCATCCTGAGCCAGGATCAAACTCTCATATTAAATAAGAATTTGAGATAGCTCTCAAAATAAATTAAAGCGAAATTGACTTCGCAAATGTTTTTGCTTTGATCTTCCGATCAAAGACCCTACACATTTGATTCGTCGAAACTTTATTCAGTTTTCAAAGGTCTACC
>NZ_JBWPXC010000018.1:0-1772 GCF_056590915.1 Limosilactobacillus sp. C0001E2
TCCACCGAATGACTAAGGTTTCCTGGGGAAGGCTCGTCCACCCAGGGTAAGTCGGGACCTAAGGCGAGGCCGAGAGGCGTAGTCGATGGCTAACAGGTTGAGATTCCTGTACCAGTTAATTATGTTTGACGATGGAGGGACGCAGAAGGCTAAGCGAACCGGACGATTGGAAGAGTCCGGCCAAGCAATGAGTCAGGTTGCGAGTTAAATGCTTGCGATCGCGTTGACAAGTTGTGATGGGGAGCGAAATTATAGTAGCGAAGTCGCCGATGTCACGCTGCCGAGAAAAGCTTCTAAGGAGTAATTAACTGCCCGTACCGCAAACCGACACAGGTAGTCGAGGAGAGAATCCTAAGGTGAGCGAGAGAACTCTCGTTAAGGAACTCGGCAAAATGACCCCGTAACTTCGGGAGAAGGGGTGCTGCCCTCACGGGCAGCCGCAGTGAAAAGGCCCAGGCGACTGTTTATCAAAAACACAGGTTTCTGCAAAATCGTAAGATGAAGTATAGGGGCTGACGCCTGCCCGGTGCTGGAAGGTTAAATGGAAGGGTTAGCTTCGGCGAAGCTCTGAAATGAAGCCCCAGTAAACGGCGGCCGTAACTATAACGGTCCTAAGGTAGCGAAATTCCTTGTCGGGTAAGTTCCGACCCGCACGAAAGGCGTAACGATCTGGGCACTGTCTCAACGAGAGACTCGGTGAAATTGAATTGCCTGTGAAGATGCAGGCTACCCGCGACAGGACGGAAAGACCCCATGGAGCTTTACTGTAGCTTGATATTGAGTGTTTGTACTGCTTGTACAGGATAGGTAGGAGCCATTGAAGTCGGAACGCTAGTTTCGACGGAGGCGTTGGTGGGATACTACCCTTGCATTATGACCACTCTAACCCGCGCCACTCAGCGTGGCGGGAGACAGTGTCAGGTGGGCAGTTTGACTGGGGCGGTCGCCTCCCAAAAGGTAACGGAGGCGCCCAAAGGTTCGCTCAGAATGGTTGGAAATCATTCGCAGAGTGTAAAGGCACAAGCGAGCTTGACTGCGAGACAGACAGGTCGAGCAGGGACGAAAGTCGGGCTTAGTGATCCGGTGGTTCCGTATGGAAGGGCCATCGCTCAACGGATAAAAGCTACCCTGGGGATAACAGGCTTATCTCCCCCAAGAGTCCACATCGACGGGGAGGTTTGGCACCTCGATGTCGGCTCATCGCATCCTGGGGCTGTAGTCGGTCCCAAGGGTTGGGCTGTTCGCCCATTAAAGCGGTACGCGAGCTGGGTTCAGAACGTCGTGAGACAGTTCGGTCCCTATCCGTCGCGGGCGTAGGAAATTTGCGAGGACCTGTCCTTAGTACGAGAGGACCGGGATGGACATACCGCTGGTGTACCAGTTGTTCCGCCAGGAGCACCGCTGGGTAGCTATGTATGGATGAGATAAACGCTGAAAGCATCTAAGTGTGAAACTCGCCTCCAGATGAGATTTCCCATTCCGTTAAGGAAGTAAGACCCCTCAGAGATGATGAGGTAGATAGGATGGAAGTGGAAGTGCGGCGACGCATGGAGCGGACCATTACTAATCGGTCGAGGACTTAACCGCAGTGGTGTTGTCACTTGAAGGGTTAGGCAAAGGATATTGTTTAGTTTTGAAAGCACAAGCTTTCAAAGTGTGGTGATGATGGCTTGAAGGATACACCTGTTCCCATGCCGAACACAGAAGTTAAGCTTCAACGCGCCAAAAGTAGTTGGGGGATCGCTCCCTGCGAGGATAGGACGTTGCCACGC
>NZ_JBWPXC010000019.1:0-1676 GCF_056590915.1 Limosilactobacillus sp. C0001E2
GTGAACTGAGCCCCGTCAAGTAGACAAGTAAATATATAATTTAATTAGGCAGCCTGATTCCGATATTCTATCGGAGTGAGGCTGTTTAATTTTGTTTGATAACGATGATGATTATAGAAATTAATGTACTCATCAATGGAATGGACTAAGGATTCATAACTGGTAAACTCTTCACCGTAATACGCCTCGTCCTTATAGTGACTCCAGAAACTTTCCATTGGCGCATTATCCAGACATTTACCAACTCGTGACATACTCCGTTGAATTCCATATTGTGCGGTTAAACGAGCATATTGTTTCGATGTATATTGAAAGCCCCGATCACTATGAAGCAACGGCGTTGCTTCTGGATTATTGTGACATGCCTGTTTTAAAGTGGTTAAAACCAAGTGGTTATCATTTCGTCGACTCACTACATAACTAATAATTGAACCATCATAGAGATCCTTAATCGCACTTAAATACGCCTTTTGATGATCCCCATAGTTTAAATAGGTCACGTCAGTGACCCACTTTTCATTAGGGTAGTGAGCGATAAAATTACGATCGAGATAATTATGTGTAAAGCTATTATCACATACAATAGTACAACTATGGCGTGGTCGACGAATTACAGCCCGTAAACCTAGTCCCCGTAACAGTCGACGAACTCGTTTAACGTTATAATGCTGGCCGAATTGACGATTTACCTGCATCGTTAACCGACGATAGCCGTATTTACCACGATATTGCCAATCCAGTTTTTTCAATTGTGCCTTTAGCTGTTCATTATTCTCATCAATCCGTGGCTTGGGAGTTTTTAGCCAACGGTAATAGCCAGCCCGTGAAACCTGAACCCATTCACATAATTTGACAATGGTCAGCCCTGAAAACTGTTGATGGGTAGCTTTAACGGCTTTAAAACGTCGGTGCAAACCTACGGTTTGAAGTTTTTCAGGGCGCCCAGTTTTTTTAACAGAAAATTCTCCGCGGCTAATTCTTCATTCTGCTGTTTGAGCTGCTTGATTTCACGATTTAAACGTTCAGTTTCTGTGAATGGTTTTGAATGGGGACGGTGCTTGCCACGATAATCAATCAGGCCCTTTTTACCTTCATGCTCATATTTACGCACCCAATTATAGACTTGAGCATATGATACTCGATACTTCTGGACGGCGGCTAAATAATCTTTTTCATGCTTCAGGACAAAGTGAACAATTGCTAAACGTTCTTCGAACGTGGTTTTACGACTACTGGCACGCATTCTGGTAGAACCTCCCTGTGATGGTTTTAAGGTTTTACCATTAGTATACTGATGAATCCATTTGCTGAGAACACTTTCACTAGAGATATTATATTTATTACAGCACTCTTCCAATGAATAATGGCCAGCTAAATAGTCAGTAACGGCCGCCATTTTTAACGTGTGTGAATAACGACGCCATGTATGTGATTCATGCAATCCATTCGGACCGTTGTGCCGATAGGCACGAATCCAGTTTTTTAAAGTAGTTGTACTAATTTTTAATTCATGACTTACTTCATTTGGTGAAGACTCATTGCTCATTACACGATGTACAGCTTCTAAGCGTTCTTGGAATGAATGATGACTCGTTCTTTTCGACATAAAAACTCCCCCTAGAGTAGCTTTGAAATATTTTATATATTTCGTTGTCTACTCTAAGGGGAGCATATCA
>NZ_JBWPXC010000020.1:0-1674 GCF_056590915.1 Limosilactobacillus sp. C0001E2
GGCTATAATGCCCTCTGAGTATACAGATGAAATGGAAAATTCATCTTATATATTCGGAGGGCTTTTTCTATGGGAAGAAAATCAAAATACTCGGCGGAGGAAAAACTCTTAATTCTCCAAGAAGCTTTACGTGAGGGATCTTCTAAAGTCATGATTAGATATAATATTGGCAAAGATGCCCTTTATCGTTGGAGACTTCTGTACAAATATCAAGGGTTGCCTGGGCTTCAGTCTGACCATCACAATCAAAGTTACTCAAGAAAATTCAAGCACTCGTTAGTTGAGCAGTATCGACAATCAACTGAATCGATGGAGTTATTTGCGATAAAGCACGGTTTGCGATCACGTACCCAGTTAAAGCAGTGGATTATCCAGTATAATGAATCTAACTTAAAGGCATATACGCCAAGAAAGCGAGATTCAAAAATGAGTGGACGAAAGACTAACTTTGAAGAGCGACTGATAATCATCGAAGACCTGATTAAGCATGGTATGAACTACAATTGGGCGGTTGAAAAGTATCATATTAGTTACCAACAGGTTTATGGCTGGTACCAGAAATATCGTAAAAGTGGTAATGACCCGGAATCACTTCGTGATCGCCGGGGTAAAGCTAAACCGGAAGAGGAGTGGACAGAAGTTGATCGGCTCAAAGCAGAGAACCGCTTACTAAGAGCTCAGCTAAAAAATCAAGAGATGGAGATTGCCTTCGCAAAAAAATTAACAGAAATACGCAATCGGGAGGTGAACAAGGAGCCAAATACCAAGCCACCAAAGAACTAAATCAGGAAAATGGTTGGTCAATTAGCCAGCTGTGTAGAATAGCTGAATCTTCGCGAGATGGTTATTACAAATGGCTCAATCGAAAGCCAAGTCATTATCAAAATGAGCAGGCAGAACTGCTTGAAGCAATTTTAGAATTAGAAAAAGAGCATAATTGGACGCTTGGATATCTAGCGATGACTACACAGTTAAGTTTTGAGAACCGTTTAAGCTTTACTGCTGGATTAAAACGAGTAACTAACTGCATGCGTAAGCATGGGATTAGGGCGAATATTAGGAAAAAGAGACACAATCGAATTCAACGCCATGAGGAGTATATCAATGACAACTTATTACAGGAACAATTCGATCGAGAAACTAAAAATGAAGTGTGGGTTACCGATACAACGGAAGTTGCCTACGGCGAACACACGCTTCATAAAATACGAGTACACGTTATTTTAGACTTATATGGTCGTTACGCTTTAAGCTACAACATTTCAGATACAGAAACCTCATCAGCAGTAATGGAAGCCTTTAATCGTGCTTTTGCGGTTGAACCAGATGCACAGCCGATGGTTCATACTGACCGTGGAGCAGCCTACTGCTCAGGTATGTTTAACGACTACTTAGCTTCTAAAAACTGCATTCATAGTATGTCACACCCCGGCCATCCTTGGGAAAACTCCCCAATGGAACGCTGGTGGAATGACTTCAAGTTAATCTGGATGAATAAACATCCTCGTCCTAAGACATTGGAAGAGTTAGAACAACTCGTCAAAGGAGCCATTAAATACTTTAATACCAAACGCGCTTACACAAGCAGAAACGGCTTGACCGCGGAACAATTCCGCAATCAAGCCGCCTAAAATTTTATCTATTTAACCTGTATACTTGACGGGACCTAGTGCC
>NZ_JBWPXC010000021.1:0-1465 GCF_056590915.1 Limosilactobacillus sp. C0001E2
AGTTTGTACTTTGAAAACTAAATAATATTCTATGTTCTAATTAATCAAGAAAACCGAGAACACCGCGTTATTTGAGTTGTTTAACGAAATAATCGCTAACTCAATTAATCGAAATGATCGAAGATCATGTAGGTTAAGTTATGAAGGGCGCATGGTGAATGCCTTGGTACTAGGAGCCGATGAAGGACGGGACTAACACCGATATGCTTCGGGGAGCGGTAAGTACGCTTTGATCCGGAGATTTCCGAATGGGGAAACCCAAGCACCTTAGTCGGTGCTTGCTTGACCAGTGAATTCATAGCTGGCAAGCGGTAGACGCAGTGAACTGAAACATCTAAGTAGCTGCAGGAAGAGAAAGAAACATCGATTTCCCGAGTAGCGGCGAGCGAAACGGAAAGAGCCCAAACCAACGAGCTTGCTCGTTGGGGTTGTAGGACTGAACATTGGAGTTACCAAAACGCGACGTAGACGAAGCAGTTGGGAAGCTGCACCAGAGATGGTGAAAGTCCAGTAGTTGAAACGTCACGTTCTCCGTTCAGGACCCTGAGTACGGCGGGACACGTGAAACCCCGTCGGAAACCGCGAGGACCATCTCGCAAGGCTAAATACTCCCTAGTGACCGATAGTGAACCAGTACCGTGAGGGAAAGGTGAAAAGCACCCCGGGAGGGGAGTGAAATAGTTCCTGAAACCATGTGCCTACAAGCTGTCGGAGCCCGTTAATGGGTGACGGCGTGCCTCTTGCAGAATGAACCGGCGAGTCATGATTGCGTGCAAGGTTAAGGTGGGAAAACCGGAGCCGTAGCGAAAGCGAGTCTGAAATGGGCGTACGAAGTACGCAGTTATGTACCCGAAACCAGGTGACCTACCCATGGTCAGGATGAAGGTGCGGTAAAACGCACTGGAGGTCCGAACCCGTGTCAGTTGAAAATGGCTGGGATGAACTGTGGGTAGCGGTGAAATTCCAAACGAACTTGGAGATAGCTGGTTCTCTCCGAAATCTCTTTAGGGGGAGCCTCGGAATGAAGAATCGTGGAGGTAGAGCACTGTTTGAACGAGGGGCCCGTCATGGGTTACTAATTTCAGATAAACTCCGAATGCCATTGATTTATGTCCGGGAGTCAGACGATGAGTGATAAGATCCACCGTCGAAAGGGGAACAGCCCAGATCACCAGTTAAGGTCCCTAAATATATGCTAAGTGGAAAAGGATGTGGAGTTGCATAGACAACTAGGATGTTGGCTCAGAAGCAGCCACCATTTAAAGAGTGCGTAATAGCTCACTAGTCGAGTGATCCTGCGCCGAAAATGTACCGGGGCTAAGCATATTACCGAAACTGTGGATGTGCACGTCAGTGCACGTGATAGGAGAGCGTTCTAAGGGCGGCGAAGTCAGACCGTGAGGACTGGTGGAGCGCTTAGAAGTGAGAATGCCGGTATGAGTAGCGAAAGACAGGTGAGAATCCT
>NZ_JBWPXC010000022.1:0-1234 GCF_056590915.1 Limosilactobacillus sp. C0001E2
GATTATGATGGCGATTTTAAGCTGAAAGTCTTAAACTGGAAAAAACAACACAAGGCTTCGTACCCACAAACAGCACTTCAATTTGACATTAGTAATCCATGGACAATCGCAACCTGGCAAAAGAAGCTTAAAGAGCGTGGAATTGAGGCCTTGTTCACCAGAAGAGGACGGGGAAAGCACATGACTACTAACCATAATCGCCAAGCTAGTAAACAGCTATCAGAGTTAGAACAGTTGAAAGCAGAGAATCGGGCTTTGAAAGTCGAGAACGAATACTTAAAAAAACTCGACGCCTTAGTTCAACACCGCGGACAGTCAAAGAAGAATACCAAATCATCCAAGAACTAAGGCTTGAATTCGGATTTAGCTTAACGGAGATTCTACCATACACCACCATTAAGCGAAGTACATTCTATTATCAAGCCCATCGCCACGAAGCCGAAGATGATAAAGAACTGCTTCGACACATTAAAGATATCAAGCACCAGAATCCTGCCTACGGATATCGGCCTGTCACAGATGAGCTACATCGTCGTGGAATTAAGGTGAATCATAAAAGAGTTAGCCGTCTAATGCGTGAAAAAGGTTTATCGTCACAGATGTATAATCGTCAAACTCGGAAATATGATTCGTCGATTGGTCCTCAAGGTAAGAAAGCCAAGAATCGTCTTCATCGTCGCTTTAAAACTGATCGTCCATATCAAAAAATGGCAACTGACGTGAGCGAATACCGCTATGACAATATGAGCCAGGATGAGCGAGTTTACCTTTCACCGATTAAAGATTTATGTTCTGGTGAAATTGTTAGTTACAATATTGGCGACCATCCGACTACTGACTTCGTGATGAAACCGCTAATCGAGCTAATTAATAAGCGACCTAAGCTTAACTACCGCATGACGGTACATAGTGATCAAGGAATCCAATATCAAACGAATGCGTGGCGTCAAACACTAAAGAAGAACCATATTTTTCAAAGCATGTCACGCCGGGCGACCTGTTTAGACAATGCACCAATGGAGAGTTTCTTTCACACTATGAAGGTTGAAATGTATTATGGACATCATTATCAAACCAAGCAAGAATTGATTAAAGTCATGAAGAAGTGGATAGAATACTATAATCAGAAACGAATCAAGCACATATTAAAAGGCAAGACTCCGATTGAATATCGAAATCTTACCTTAGAAAAAGTTGTCTAAATTAAAGTGTCCAACTTACAGGGTTCACTTCA
>NZ_JBWPXC010000023.1:0-1111 GCF_056590915.1 Limosilactobacillus sp. C0001E2
ATCATCGCCAAACATGTACCATTGGCCCCATTGCGATTGCACATAGTTATTCTTAACCAATTGATAGGTGCTTGGATCAAAGTAGTAATACGTCCCCTGCCACTTTTGGACTCCCGTGAGTGCTTTCCCATCTGCTCCCAACAGGTAACCTCGGTCTGAACCGGCTGGAACCCGATAATCATTCTTCACTACTAAGTAGCTGGAAGGATCAAAGAAATACATGGCGCCTTGCCACATCTTAGGCCCGGTCACAATCTTACCATCGTCGCCAAACATGTACCACAATCCCCATTGGGATTGGACATATTGGTTCCGCACTAGTTGTTTGGTTGTCGGGTCAAAGTAGTAATACGTCCCCTGCCACTTTTGAACACCGGTTAAAGCTTTCCCATCATTACCAAACAGGTAGCCATCGTTCGTTCCTTCTGGAACGATATACGTATTTTTCTCTTTGAGGAAAGAAACCGGACTGTAATAATAAATGTCTCCATTCGCTTCTTTATACAGTCCACTAGCGACCCGTCCTTGATCATCAATCTGGTACTGATAGCCCCATTCATTAAACTTTTGGTTCTTCACTAACCGGTAATTATCCCGGTCAAAGGCATAATACGTTCCTTGCCATTTTTGAATCCCACTTAATGCGGCCCCGTTTTGGTCTGTTAAGTAGCCACTATTATCTCCATCCGGATCGACATAGTTATTTTTAACCAACTGATAGGTATCGGGATCAAAATACCAATATGTCCCTTGCCATTCTTGCAGGCCCGATTGGGCCACCCCATCTTGCATTAAGTAATAACTACTCCCACTCGTTTGATTCATGGTTGGTAGTTGTACGTATTCACGCCCCGAATCCAATTGTCCATTACGATAGTAGGCCTGATCGCCATTGGCCTGTTTAACCCAACCATTTTGCGCCGTGGCAACTTTACTCTCCGCTAAAAAGCTGGCTTCCTGGGCACTCGTTTGGTAATCATTAGTAGTTACCGTCGTTTGTTCACCATTATTAGCTTGATCAGCACTACTCTTATTCGTGGATGTCAGCGCAGCCGTTTGGTCATTAACGTTCGTACTTGCACTAACAACTTGAGTACGATCATTAGCCTGA
>NZ_JBWPXC010000024.1:0-875 GCF_056590915.1 Limosilactobacillus sp. C0001E2
GGCAGCGATGGTCAGGCTTTAACCGGCTTTCAGACTTGGCAGGGTACCCGTTATTACTTCAATCCATCTAATTATAAATTAGCTACTAACACAGTCGTTCAGGAAGGAAATAAGTACTGGTATGCTGATGCTAATGGTTTCTTAACGCCAGCCAGTGGGAATCAGGCTTTTCTTCTGAGTATTAAACAAGCTGCTCAAGATGGTTGGCGCCAATATGGAGTTCTTCCTTCAGTTACTGCTGCCCAGGCAATTCTTGAGAGTGCATGGGGGAAATCTGGATTAGCAACTAAGGGACATAATCTCTTTGGAATTAAAGGAAGTTATAATGGTCAATCTGTAGTTATGAGAACTGCTGAATGGAGTGCAGCTAAGGGATACTATTATATTAACGATGCCTTTAGAAAATATCCAAGCAACTACGAAAGTGTTGTTGATCACGGAAAGTTCTTAGCTTCTAATTCCCGTTATCATAATTTATTATGGGATCGTAATTATGCTAGTGTAACAGCAAAGCTTCAGCAAGATGGTTATGCAACAGCCCCAACATATGCTTCTAGTTTAAATAATGTTATTAGGACATATGGACTTGACGCATGGGACCGTGAAGTATTTTAATATAATTTGTAAAAAAGCAGAGCGATAAATTATCGAGCTGCTTTTTATATTGCAATTTTTAGGAGAAGGGAAAATGCAGGAACATTATAAATTATATAAAAGTGGTAAAAAATGGTGTTGCATGGCAATTGCAGTAATTACATTAGGATTAGGAATTACTGTGCATCAGGGTATGATTGAGGCTCAGGCTAATGATCGTACTCAAGTTGTTAGTGCAAGTACGAACGTTAATGACCAAACGGCTGCGCTGACATCCACGA